>JAJEAC010000198.1 GCA_022824315.1 Silicimonas sp. | reverse complement strand
GCGGCCCGCACATCTGGCCAGAACTGCACGGCGGACGGGACTGGGCGGCGTCGGCCTCTATTCCGGCTTCGTGCATGTCGACACCGGCCCTCCGCGCCACTGGACCGTGTGACTGCGCCGACTCGCGAGCTGGTTCACGTTCTGACCTTGGCGGTCCGCCAGACCTGCCCGCGTTCGCGCGAACTTCAGGGGACACCGGGTTCGGGACACGAAATCGCCGTCACGGTCGACGAACCGGATGCCGGAACTCCAGCCGCACGCAAACGAACCGCGCCAAAACCCGACGAGAGACGATCCGCCGCACCTTGTCAGCGGCCAAGCCTTGCGAGCGGACTTTCGGGGAGACAACCTCAAGCCCGGAACGCAAGAGGCGACCCGCTTGCCGCTCGCGGCCTGGACGCGTCGCCCCGGACCGCTGCCTTGGGCGAAACTCGGGCGGCATATAGGCGAGATTTCGCAGCGTCTGGCGCGGCGCTCACCTGAAACCGCTGAACCCACGGCGTCCGGGCCCCGCAAACCAGCGGGATTCCTCCTCACTGCCCACAAGGCGCGATGCGCCCGACGACGCTACGCTCCACCGGCCGGGACGACCGGATGGCGGCTGCGAACTGCGGGCGGTGCAAACCTCCGCAACACGTCCGAAACGCACCGCTGCCAAGGCGCGGGACTTCAGGTCCGTGCCCGGTCTGGAAAGCGGAAAGGACAAGCGGGAAAGACAAGGCGAAATGCTTCGGAACCCGAGACAGGCATGTTCCGAATTGAACCGATCGAATCACGGCGAACATTGCGCGGCGGGACTGCCGTCGGCCGACAGCCAGCCAAGGGACGCCGCGCCGTGCCGGCCACTCCACCTTCCAACCGGCAAACCGCCAGTGCAAAACCGCCAGTGCAAAACCGGATTCGCCGACAGGTTCTCCCATTCAAGGACGCCTCCCGCTTCCGCCGCGTCAGGTCCGCAGAGCGATGCCCTCAACGCGAGTCATTCGCATGCCGGCCATGGCTCCCCCGCTTGCGCTCCCGCCAGTCGCGTCCAACCGACTGCCGGCAGCCGTCGTCGCGAACGGAATGCTGTCCGGAACGCTCATGCAATCCCCGCCTGGCGCCCGACGCTCCGGTTCGGACAATAGGGCTGGAACCGGCATCCGGCCGCAATGGTCCGCCGCGATGCCTTCAACCTATTGCTTGCCGCCCGCAAAGGCGCCAAGGAAGGTGATCGTGCTGCCACCGGCGGTTGTTCCCTCGCCTGCCGCAGTGCCCGCAACAAGGCGCGGGTCTCCGTCGCTCGATCGGTTCGAGAACCGCCCGGTCCACTCGCCTTCCGTGCTGACAATCGGGATTTCGCCGCCCGTGAAGCGCGCGTCCGAGCCTTGGAACGTGCCGCCGGTCCTGTCGATCGACGCCGCATCCATGTGCAGCCGGTACGTGAGGGGCCTGTTGAGATCGCTGGCTGCACCGGACGGATCGAAGTGGTAGCCGCTGACCTGGATCGGAACGGCACATCCAAGGCATCCCGATATGGTGCCGTCGCCGAAATTCGCGGTGAGCGAGGCAATGCCCACGAACGTGCCGGTCTCGCGGCTTCCTTGAAGGGGGCCCGTGTCCGAACCGTAGTAGGCCCGATACAGTCCGCCAGCGGTTCCTTGATAGGACGCGGTTCCGGCCGTTCGCATGGCGGGAGGACTGGACGGGTCCAGCTCAGGGCCGCCCACGAACGCACCGTATTCGAAAGTGGTTGAAACGCCCTGTTGAACGTGAGCCCAATATCCGGCCGCCAGATAGTCGCCCGGATCCGAGTCGGACCAGTCAACGGCGATCAGGGCGCCGGTGGCCGAAGATGGCGTGCCCTCGAACACATAGCCGTACTGTCCCGACCTTCCGGGCAGGTGGACCAGGCTTACGGGCCGAAGGCCATGGACGCTGTCATTCGTGTCGAGGGTGATGTCAGAAGAACCGTCTCGGCTGATCGTCGTCACGGCGCGCCCGTTTCCGAAAACCGTGTTCACTCCCGAAACGTTCGGATTCGTGTGCACGAACCCGTTACCCAGCGACGCATGCAGTCCCGACACCGGACTGGAAGCAGATGCAACGGCGGCAAGAAACTCCGGTTCCGTGATTGGTTCCTCCGTGTCCATGTCGACGGAACCGCCGCTGCATCCTGCAAGAGCCAGCATCGCTGCAATTGCAAATTTCAATCGTGTATGCATGATGATCATCCCCCTTTGGCCTTGCCGCGATCAGCCCGCGCGGGTGGCCGACCGTGATGACTTGGTGGCGGAGAGACATTCCGGCAGGTTGCGAAGCGCTGTCAACCGGAATGACCTGGCGGCTTCCATCCGCCGGTCCATTCCACTCGCCGCGGCCCGTCGCGCGCCGTCCCCGATTCCCTGCGGTGTGATGCCGGAACCGGCCCCGTCATCGGTCCGACCCCTCCGTCCCTTCGCAGCCTCCCGTTCCGGGCTCCACCGCTCGCCCAGGGCGCCAGGTCCCGCACGCCGCGACCGCGCCCGAGGGGTCGATCGGCACCCGGTCGCCGCGAAGCAGGTCCCGGACGCAGCGGCATTCCCCGACCGACCCGTCCGGATGCACGATCCGGCAGCGCCGGTACGGCAGGCCGTCGGCATGGGGACCCGTGGCGGTCGGGCCCGCGCCCGGCCGGGACGGCCCTTCCGTGCCGCGCGCCGCGGCGAACCCGGCCACGTCCGCCGCCGTCACCGGCGCCATGCTGATCCGCGATGCCGGGCCTTCGGTGCGCGCTTCCCGCGCCCCTGATGAAATTCACGCTGCCCGACTTCCTCGTATGCCTCTTCCCGCTGCCGCGTCGCGAACCGACGCTGATCGCAAGCAAGTGCGCCCGCTCACCTATCCGAAGCGTGCGCCAAACACTTGGGGCTCTTGCCGTGAGGCGGCGGCGATTCGGATACGGCGCGGCTCGGTGCTCATTGACGGGGCTCTTTCCCGAATCGACTGCCGCAAGTCGTCGAAAGGAGATTCTGCGACGGCCTCGAAGCCGTTGACAAATCCAGCCCGAGAACTGTCTGCAGCCTACGGCAAGGTCCATCACCGTCTCGTTTCGGAGAGGCACGGAGCCGCGCAGAAACGCGGAGTTCTTTGGGCAGCCAAGTCCGGTTGACTTGGTGGGGGATGCCGTCCCACGAGGCTTGATACGTTTTTGATCAACCGGTTGAAGCCACGACCAACCGCGCTTTCGGCCTGCATCGGCCGATTTATTTCAATATGGTCTGACTTGGTCCGACCAATAAGAAAATCCCATGTCAACAGTGCTGAGCCTCAGTGAAGCCAAGGCGAAGTTCTCCGAAGTCGTGGAGCGCGCCAGCAAGGGCGAAGACATAATCATCACCCGAATGTGGCGAACCACTGTCCGCATCACACGCTTCGAACCCGCGAGCCCCAACCGGCGCCTCGGCCTCTTGAAAGGTCGAATCCGTCTGGCGGACGATTTCGACGAGTGGCCTGACGACATCGCCCAAGACCTCGGAATTCGCTGACGCCAATGGGCTACCTCTTGGACACCCGCTCCCTGCTTTGGGCGCTTGGCGAACCGGACGCCCTGTCGAGTCGGGCAAGGGCCGCCATTGGCGATACCGGCAGCATCATCCACGTCAGCACCGCTTCCTTGTGGGAATGCGCCATCAAGGCGTCCATCGGAAAACTGGAATTGCCGGAAGAATTCTTCGATGCGATCACCATGGCCGGCTTCGAAGAGTTGCAAATCAGGATTCCACACCTCCAGGTTAACGTTGAGTTGCCAATGCATCACCGGGACCCGTTCGACCGAATCCTGGTGGCCCAGGCTGCAGCAGAATCCCTGACGCTGATCAGCAAGGATTCGAAGATCGCGGAATGTGACGTCGATGTTCTCAACTGAATCGGTCAGGCGTTCGCCGTGGAGTCGGCTTGCGGGAATTCGCGTGATCGAGACGGTCGGCCTCGGGCCGGGCGCAAATTGCACAATGGTGCGCAACGAAGTGCAGTTGACTTGAGCCCAGAAGTTGAGCCCGAAGGTTCACTGGTGTGCCCAGGCACCCGTTCTGGCGCATGGTCCGAACTGCAATCGGCTTTTGTGGGGTCGATTCCCGGGCGAAATGACACGCCTGGCATCTTGGTGCAGCATCCTGGGCCACCTGCATTCGTCGGTGCGCAGGATGTGTTCCCAGCCAGGGGCGAGTTGAGGCTGAGCAGGTTTTCCGGTGTCCTGGGCCCAGCACGTTCGCGTCTCCGGATCGTGCGTCCGAGTTGGTCGGTGTTCCCGCAGATGATGATCGCGGTGAGAAGATCGCGTTCTGCGACCCGAAAGCGCCGTGCCTCGGATGTCGGGTCCCGAATTTCGCCCTGGCGTCCGATCCGCCTGTCGTTGGCCCATTGCGGCAGCCTCCGTCGGCCGAAGCGGTTCAGGCGCGGCGCCACCGCTGCCCGGAGCGCTTCTTCCGGACCATCACGAGAACCTGGTTCGCGGATTCCACGGCACTGGACCGATGGCATATCCGGCGCCGGCAGCGGGCGCGTCTCATCGTCTCCATCACGTTGCCGGCGGACGTCCGACGTCGCGCGCCGAACCTCGTCCGAACCACTTGTCCGCCCCGCGCGAGAAGCGGTCATGCTGCGGACATGAAAACCGCCGCATCCATCCCCAATGACATTTTCGAACGCGCCGGACACAGGACGAGGTCGCCGACGCGATGAACAGGGCATGCGACGAAATCGGAGACAGCGATGACGCCTTCCCCGCCGCCGCCGACCGGCAGGTGCTCGCCGACACTGAATCGTGATCTCCCAGGGCGACGTCTTCTGGGCCGCGCTGCCTGAGCCGACGGGCTCCGGGCCAGGGTGTCGCCTTCCGGTCGCGCCTTCCGGTCGTCGTCGTCCAGGGCGATGCGTCGGGGGATCATGTGGTTGGCTGAAACGGTGGAACATGACGCGTTCGGCGCACGCCAGAAGGGCCGGTCTCCCGCCGATCTTCGGCACGGCAATGCGCGGCCAAGCCGCGAGGTCCGGCTACCAGGTCCATACGGGACGAGGCGTCCGGGATTGGCGCATCTGCGCGGCGAGAGGCGTTTGCGTCGGCAACCTCGCCGGCCCGTCAACATCGCGACGTTGTGCATCGGCATGGCGACGTTTGGGCGGTCGAAAGATCGAGCAGGGCGAAAGCCGATCCGTGTCCCGCGTCATGTTCCACGCGAAAGTCCGATCTTCAGGACATGTGCGCCCAAGCGATGAAGGTTGGGCGCTTCCCGTGCATCACCCTTTCCTTGCAAGCCCCGAAATTCTCTTCACGTGCCGACCCCCGAATGTCCGCCGACCGCATCATGGCAGCACCGCCGCCCGGACCGCTTGGCAAGCGTTTCGTCCGGCCGTTGGGCCCGCGGACGGAAATCAGCGATCGATGCGCACGAACACGCGGCCACCTTCCACCATTGCCTCATAAGTCCCGAGATCAACGCTGACCGGTGCCGAAAGCGCCTTGCCCGTGCAAATGTCAAAGCGTCCGCCGTGCAGGGGACACTCGATCACGCAGTCCGTCACCAGGCCCCATTCGAGGCTCTCCGCCTCGTGCGTGCACATCAGGTCGGTGACGAAGAACCCCTTCCCGGTCCTGTAGATGGCATAGGCATGCCCGTCATGTTCCCAGGCGATCAGGTCTTCTTCGTCAATGTCGTCCGTCCCGCATGCGTCGACCCATAGTGTCATGTCCCTGCCCTTTCCTGCCGAACGAGTTGCATGCCTCCGGGCCGCCGTCCCCAGCCGCGGACATGCGAGGCGCCGTTCATCCGCCCATCTCAGATTTCCCGCATGAGCAAGCTGTCCTCGAACGGGTAGCGGCTGAGGACGACGGGACCGCCTTCGGTCACGAGAACCTGGTCCTCGATCTTGACGCCCTCGACCCCGCCGACTTCGCCGATGTAGCTCTCGACGCAGATCACCATGCCCGGCTCCAGCTCGCCGTCGTAGAACTCGGGATGGTCGGGCGAATGCAGGATCACCGGCCACTCGTCCGCCATGCCGATGCCATGCATCATGCAAGGGTAGGGTTGATCGCCGAAGCCCGCCGGCGGGATGAAGCGGGAGCGGGCGATGTCGGAAAACGCGGCGCCGGCCTTCAACAGCCGTGTGTTCGCCGTCACCTCTTCATGAGCGATCGCGTAGAGCCGCCTCTGGTCGTCCGAAGGTCGTCCCGGGCCGCAGTGATAGGCACGGGAGATGTCGCCGCCATAGCTGAACGGGCCGACCATGCCGCAGTCGAACACCACCAGGTCGCCCGCCCGGATCATCCGGCTGGACGCCTCCTGCTGCCAGGGATTGGTGCGCTCGCCCGATGCCAGCAGCCGGTAGTCCAGCCACTCCCCGCCGCCTTCGATCAGGGCCGACCACATCAGCGCCCAGAGCTCCTGTTCCATGACCCCGTTGCGCAACGCATCGCGCATCCGCGTCATGCCGTCCTCTGCAACGGCAATGGTCAGGTTCATCGCGAGTATCTCTTCGGGGCACTTGATCTTGCGGGCCATGGCCAGGACGGGGGCTGCATCCGCAACCTCGTGCCCCCGTGCCGCCAGCGCCTGCTCGGCATGGAATCCGGAGCGCTCGATGCCGATCCGCTTTCCGCCCTGCCCGCAATGGGCGCGGATCAGGTCGTCCATCTGCCCGGCCCAGCGGGACGCCCATTCCCGGTGGCGAGAGCCCGCGAACATGTAGGAAAGCGGCATGATGTCGGCACGGCTCTCGTCGATGGTCTCCAGCTGGCTGCCGGTCTCGCGCCCCGGCGCATTGTCGAAATGGATCACGGGACCCTCGGCGGGGATGAAGAGATAGCCCGCCTGGATGTGCATCTGGAACAGCGTGCAGTTGCGCACGCCGGTCGCGTAGCGGATCGACAGCGGCTCGAGCAGGATGACCGCGTCGAAACCCTGCCGGACGATCTGTTCGCGCAAGCGGTTTTGCCGGTAGCGGCGCATGCGGGGCACGTCGATCATGCCCTCCGTGTCCACGGCCTGCATCGGTGGCGTGATCCAGGCCGCCTGCTCCAGCGTCAGGGGCTGCGGCTTGGCCGGAAAGGCGCGGCCGTAGTCCGTGGCGTCGTTCATCGATGCGTCGGGCTCCAGCCTTCGAGCGCGTCCAGGAATTTCTCCTTCTCGCCGGGATGCATGCCGATGCTGGTCTCGGCGTAGGGGAAGCTGCCGTCCGCCACCTCGCGATGGAACTGGCCGAGCGCGGCAACGCGCTCTTCATGAATCCGCTTGTGCAGGGCCCCCACGTTGCCGAAGGCACGGGCATGCCTGGGGAGATTTTCCTCTTCGCTTGCCTCGCCGCAGACATCGGCCACGAACGAGAAGATCGCGTCGCCGGCCATGCCGGAGCCGAGCGAGAAGGTGACGACCGTCGTCCTGTCGTTGACCGCGTCAAGCACCTCCTCGGCGATGCATTCCGCCTCGACGGCGAAGACGCCCGCATCCTCCATGCGCTTCAGCGTCTCCCAGACCTTGATCGCCTCGCCTGCGGTCCGGCCCCAGCCCCGCAGGCCGCCGCAGTGGTGGCTGAAGGTGGGAATCAGGCCGATGTGGCTTTGCACCGGGATTCCGTCGCGCGCCATCCGCTCCATGACCCTGTAGGACCGGAGCGTGTAGTACATGTCCGCGCCCTTGCGCATCGCCTCGTAGGCATGGGCGACGATTTCGTCCTCGGAACCGAATTGCGCCCATGTGGAGCCGACGCCGGCAAAGTGGGTCGGCGCGATCCGCCGCACGTCCTCGATCTGCTCGGCGCCGACCACGAAGAGGTCGATCCCGGCTTCGACGCAGGCACGCAGCTCGTCGTTGCTGGCCGGATTGGCCATAGAGAGCTTGCGGCCCGACC
This sequence comes from Silicimonas sp., assembly GCA_022824315.1. Classification (GTDB taxonomy): domain Bacteria; phylum Pseudomonadota; class Alphaproteobacteria; order Rhodobacterales; family Rhodobacteraceae; genus JAJEFO01. The sequence continues at coordinate 11,681 of JAJEAC010000198.1, read as the reverse complement.
CCTTGAGGGCGCGCAGGTCGGCGACGGTGTAGTTGCGCCATGCCGGGTTGCGGCTGAAGTCGTAGATCCTCTTCATCTCACATCGTCCTTGTTGCGAACCGTTCCACCGGGCCGCCGGGCGTGACCATGTGCGGCGCCTGGCGGATGCCGGGAGCCTTGGTGGACAGGCCGAGAGAGCGTCGCAGCGTCACCGCGAAGACTTCCCAGTTCGTCCGCAGGAAGCCTGGATCGGGTGCGGGCACCTGCGACTCCACGGCACGCGCAAGCTCCGGCAGGGCATGGAACGGCACCTGCGGATAAAGGTGATGCTCCACGTGGTTGTTCATGTTCATGTAGAGGAAGCCGGCGAGCCGGCCGCTCCGGAACGACCGCGTGCTTTCCAGGATCGACGGCGAGTTCTCCTGCAGCTCGACATGCTGGACAAGCGTGAACAGGAGCATCACCGGCGCACCCAGGACACGCGGAACGACAAGCAGCCAGACCGGCCACCAGATCCCCGCGAACGGCGCAGCGGCAATCAGGGCGTAGATGGCCAGCATGACCCGCGCGTTCCGGGTCATGGCCGGGAACTCCCCTTCCGGCGCCACCATGCGCATCGTGTCGGTGAAGCGTCTCGTCGCAAGGTGCAGGAACACCTGCACGTGGAAGCGCAAGAGCCCGAGGCCGGTGATCTCGGTCAGCCACCCTCCGAATCCCATCGGCGTGTCGAAGGGCATCTGGCTGTCCTTGCCGACATGCCACGTATGGGTGTGGTGGTTGGTGTGCGTGTAGCGCCGATGGAGCGGTTCCTCCATGTAGATCAGCGACGTGACCCAAAGCACCGTCTCGTTCAGCCACCGGGTCCGGAAGGCGGTCCCGTGCGCGGCCTCGTGGCTGAAGGCGTAGGAGGGCACCGTCAGGAACACGCCATGAACGAACATCGCGGGCCAGATCCAAATTGTACCAAGGCTGGCATGGACCAATGCGCCGGTCATGGCGAGCGCCATCGCCCATTTCGCCAGGTAGATCAGCCCGGGACGATCCGAACGGGCGGCGATCCGCTTGAGAACCTTCCGGTCGAGGCGAACTCCGGACGAGGCGGCGTTCGTGGGAACGTGGTCTGGCATCGGCGGTCCTCAGCTCGCGTAATCCGATCCTTCGTCATCGAGGATCGCTTTCAGTTCGGCCAGGTGCCGTTCGGCCTGGCCGGGATAGTCTTCGATTTGCCGGGCGGTCCTTTCCGCCGTCTCGTGGCTGAGCACGCGCAGCGGCTTTCCGGTCTGAAGGGCGCGGACATAGGTCTCGGCGGCACGTTCGAAGTGGTAGAGCCGGTTGAACGTGTCGGCGACGTCGCTGCCGATCACCAGCACGCCGTGGTTGCCCAGGATCAGCACCTTGGCATTCGGGTCCGACAGCATCCCCGCACAGCGTGTGCCCTCTTCCTCGAAGGCAAGGCCGCCAAAGTTCTCGTCCACGACGGTGCGGCCGTAGAAGGTCGCGGAATTCTGGTCGATCGGCGGCAAGGTGCTGTCTTCCAGGCAAGCGAGCACCGTGGCATGGATCGAGTGAACGTGCATCACGCAACGGACGTGAGGCACGAGCCGGTGCATCGGTCCGTGCAGGCCCCACGCGGTGGGATCGGGGGCGTCGGGCCGGTTCATCGTTTCGGGATCGTCCGCATCGAGCAGCAGCAGGTCCGAGGCCTTGATCCGGCTGAAGTGCCGCTGGTTGGGGTTCATCAGGAACCGTTTGCCGTCGTCGCTGACGGCCAGGCTGAAGTGGTTCGCCACCGCCTCGTGCATGTTCAGCCGCGCAGTCCAGCGGAAGGCCGCGGCCAGGTTCGTGCGCTCGGTCCAATGGGTGAGATTCCCGAATTGCATCGCCCGTCCCATCCTGCCTCCCGTGCTTGGCGGCACTGTCTCCCAGGTGCGTCAAGGCTGGCAAACGATGATTTTTCGGTCTATGCATTAGAAAAACTGATGCATGCGTAATGGTCCACGCCGATGAAGACCGCCCGCCTCCCGCCGCTCACCTGGCTGCGCGCCTTCGAGGCCACGGCGCGCCACCTCAGCTTCACCCGCGCCGCGGGCGAGCTGAACCTGACCCAGTCAGCCGTGTCCCAGCATGTCCGGCGCCTCGAGTCCTTTCTTGGCCGCGACCTGTTCATTCGCAAGACCCGCGTCCTGGAATTGACGGAAGACGGCGCGAACTACCTTCCCGCCCTTCGAGAGGCGTTCGACCTGATCGCCAGCAGCACCCAAGCCTTCACGGGCGGTGACCGGGGACGCAACCTGACCCTTCAGTGCAACATGGCGTTCTCCGTGTTCTGGCTCGCGCCGCGCCTGCACAGGCTCCACGCCAGGCATCCCTGGCTCGTGCTGAACATCGTGACGCCGATCTGGGATCCGGAGCGCCATGCCGCGAACGCGTCCGTCGAAATCAGGTTCGGCAGGGTCGAGGAGATGTCGGAGGCGGCGACCCGCCTCGCCAGGGAGCGGTTCTTTCCCGTCTGCTCGCCCGGCTACCGCGGCGAAGCCTCCGACCTGCAGTCAGCCACGCTGTTCGACTGCGCAGGCACCACCGGAACCTGGGGCAGCTGGTTCAAGACACAGGGCAAGGAGTTTGCCCGGCACGGTGAAGTGAACCTGGCCTCGACATTCGTGATCGCGGTCACGGCGGCGCTGAACGGCGGGGGCGTCGCGATGGCCCACGACTCGCTCGTCGCGGACCTGCTCGAAAAGGGCGACCTTGTCCGGCCGTTCTCCCACGCCGCGCCGTTGAGCGAGGGGTATTTCCTTCTTCCGCCGTCCACCCATGCCCGGACCCCGGCCTCCGCAGCGTTTCTGGACTGGATCGAGGAAGAGACCGCCGGTTCGGGACAGGCCATCCGTTGACGGCCAGGCTGCCGCGACCAAGACCAGAGCCGCAAAAAGATGAGTCTTCGCTGCAAAGCCCTCGTCCGCCATGCGCCGCGGGGAGCGAGGCGAAACGACTGGAGGAAGAGGTCGTCGAGAGTTGCCGCCGTCACCGCGTGAAGCGGCTGAACGTGTTTGGCTCGGCAGCGCGCGACACGGACTTCAACCCCGAGACCGGCGACGCGGACGTCCTCGCCGCGCTCACGCCACCGTTGCTGTCCGGATTGTTCGAGCGCAGAACAAGCCTGTTGGACGACCTGCGCGTTGCGCCGGGCCATGACGTCGACCTGACCCGGACGGGCGCGATGTGCAGCCCGCACCGAAAGGAAGCGATCAACCGTGATCGCGAGCCGGTCTATGAAGCCTGAATGACTGGCTCTGCTTGATGATGTCGAACGAGCCGGCAACCGGATCCTGCGATACGCCGCAAACATGACCGTCGGCTTCTGGTGCAGCGACGAGAAGACGCAAGATGCGGCTGAACGCAATTTCGAGAGGATCGGCGAAGCGTTGAATCGTTTCCGCCGGCACGATTCCGATCTTGCGAAGCGAGGGCCGCCCATCAAGAACATCATCGACGTCCGGACTCTGCTCGCCCGCGGACATGATGTTGCCGACGTCGCGGAGGTCTGGGGCACAATTGAAGCGCATCTGCCTGATCTTCGGATGGCAATTGGAGCGCTCAAGCCCGAGGATGAAACCACGTCCCCGGATTCTCGGGACCTTGGGGAAGAGCCGGACAAGTTCTCGGTCGAACCATGGAGTTCGCACACGGGACTCTCCGGATGTCACGCCAGCCTCGGCCGGCGCCTACATCCGCTACCGATCCGGGGCGGGGGCCGGAACCGGCAGGGAAAGAAACGCGCCGACGCTGTCGCCAAGCACGGTCTGGGGCAGGATCCCGTCCCACCTCTTCGCGCGCACGAGATCGACATAGAGCGGGCTCTGGCTCAGCTGCTCGTTGATCAGCCGGATCGCGTCTGCCTCCGCCTCCGCCTCCACGGTCACACGATATGCCTCGGCGTCCGCCTCGATCCGCTTGGCCTCCGCGTTCGCCTCGGCCGAGTTCACGGCCTGCTGCGCCACCAGGCGCTGCTGTTCGAGCCGGTGTTTTTCCTTCTCCGCATCCTCGCGAGCGCGCTCCTTCTCCTCCACTGCCTGCAGGTAGGCCTTCGGCAGCGAAAGGTTCTCGATCTGGGGAGAGTTCACCGTGACCGGAAAGCCCTGGAGATCCCTTGCCATGGCCTCCATGATCGTTGCGACGGCGGCCTGCCTGTCACGAATGAGCTGGTCGGCGGGGAACTTCCCGATCGCCTCCTTGGCCGCGTTCCGCAGCTTCGGGTCCAGGATCCGGTTCTCGAACTGGTTGAGACCGCCGTACTGGATGAAGAGGTCCATCGCGGATTCCCGGTTCACGGTCCAGTTGATCGACACCGTCGCCGTGGTCGGCAGCTGGTTCTGGGTCGCGGCCGCGAGATCCTCGACGTTCTTGCGCTGGCGGATCTCTATCTTCTCGATGCGGTCGGCGATCGGGATCTTGACGTGCAGGCCCGGCCCGACCTGGCCGACTGCCTTCGACCAGCGCTTGACCACGCCGACGTGACCCTCGGGCACGGTGTACACCGTCATCAGGACCACGATCATGCCCAGCAGCAGCACGCCGCCCACTCCCGCCAGCCGCCCGGCGCCTGTCAGGATTGCCGCAAAGCGACGTCGTTCCGGGCGGCGAGCGGTCTCTTCCCCGATGTCCATGCGTCCTGCCTCCATGTCGAGTGCCTCGTGCCGAAGCATTGGCGTTCAATCACCCGACGGCTCTTATCGCATGCGCGCGCTGGCGTTAACAAGCCGCCCGATCATTTGGGGGCTTATATAGGGGCTTACAAAGAAAGTTGACGCACGGGAAGCGCCCAAAATTGCATGCACGGATTTCGGTCGCTTTCCGCCAACCCGTTCGGATGCATTGCGCTATTACACGATACGGAACACATCTCCGGTTGTGGCATCGCGGATGAGGTCCACTCTGTCCCCATCCCAATGGTAACCCAGATGGCGACCCTGCGTGGGGTCATGTGCGAGATCTGGGTAGAAGAGGCCGACACAATCTCCCGCCCCTCGTCCACTCGGATAGATGATCCCGTCTGAGCCGACAGCCCGGAGGCTTGCAGCCATACTTTGCGCCTCTGTGCAGTCATCAAGGTCCAGCGCTTCTCCATAGTCTTGATCGGTTCCGCGGATGTCATGCAGTTCCGCATCCACATCCATCAAGAGCTCGCGGAACTGAGACACCCAGCCCGCGTCTTCGTTCGTGGCCGCCATGAATCTTGCGTGGTGATGGGCCGTCTCGTGGACAGCAGTCTCAAAATCATATGCGACATGGAGAACGCCCAGGCTTCCATCCGAAAAACGGCTGGGCCGATCAATGCTGGTATGCGTGAACGGTGCCATGAGGTAACTGGCCCCTTGCCCGCCTGCCCGGCGCTCGGCTGGAACAAGATCGATGTTGCCAATCGTCTCCATCAGCCTCGGATTCGTCTTTTGCTCGGCCGATATGAGCAATGGCCAGTCCTCCGGCTCGGCGATGTCCTCGAACAGGTCAATTGGCGGAAACACGTTCCGGATGATCCTGACGGCGCGCGCCCACCCAACCTGACTGACCGGAATCTCCGCAGTCTCGATTACCAAGCCCCGCGCTCCGCGTCGACGTAGCGACGAACACGCATGAGATCGGTGAGTTCTCCACCAAGCATGACATCAAGCGCAGACCGTCCACCGAATGCCTCGTTCCGTGCCTTGATCCAGGCATAGGTCCTGTTTGGGTCAACGAAGATGATGCGGAGCGCTTTGTGAATGCCCAACAGGTTTGACAACCTTGCCTTCATGTCCCGATCGAGGCGGCCTGGCTGGCCGGCCTTCCAGCGACGATACGTGCGCACGGGAAGATCAAGCAGTACGGCGGCCTTTTCGTCTGTGATGTCCCACTTTCCGAAAAGATTGAGCACAGCACGCAGCATGGCCCCCCCTTCCTCATCTGTAATCTGATCAGGGACGAAATTCGGTGCACGGGTCGATACATGCTGAAGCGCCATTCCACTCTCCTTTTGGCATTACATAGCAGTTTGGCTGCTATATGGCAATATCCGTCGCTGCCTGTGAAGGCAGCAATCCGTTGTAGACCTGAATGAGGCATTCAAGAACTCACCGCCTCGGCATCGCCTTCGGAAAAGTTCTCCGCAATCTCCGCCAAGACCGGCAGCGCCTCTCGGCGCGGCGTTCGGGGGGAGCTGCTCAGCGCCGCAGCCGGCATGATCGAGGCGCTGATGGCGACCGTCGCCTCCCCTGTTTGCATTGGCGCCGCGAGTCCCGCCGGCGCAGGCTCCGTCACGGCAGGCGTGTCGCCCCCTGCAGCCGGCGGGGGGCCAGCGTCCCGGCAATCATATCCGCCGCTATCGCTTGTGATCCGCTGCATGAGTGCTTGAGCAAGTGATTTTGCCCCGACAAGGCAGCCCAGAGTGATGCCCCAGCTTGTCGATCAAGCCACCGGTGATCCAGCCTGAAGTCCAGCCTGTCGCCCGGTCAGGCCGGCTCGGCCCGGATCTCCAGGAGATTTCTTGCCTCGCGTCCGCACGCCACGCCGATCAGGTGGACCGGCTCGCCGCGGTCGCGGTACTTCTCCGCATAGCCCCGCTCCTGCATCTGGCCGATCGCCGCATCGAGCGCGGCCTCGGCGTCTCCCGCGCCGTCGGCCATCTTGAACTCCAGCACAAACACCTGCCCGCCCGTCAGCACCACCATGTCGGCGCGGCCATGGCTCGACGCGTCCTCCGCACGGACGTCCACCCCGATGGCCCGGAAGCACATGTGCAGCAGGCTCGCGTACCAGGCTTCGTAGCGGGCAAGGTCGCCTGTCGCGTGCCACTGGTAGGGGATCCCCGAAAGGTAGGCCCGAAGCACGTCGCCGAATCCCTCGAAGTCGTTCGCCTCGAGCAGCCCGCGAAGTTCCCGGCCTTGGTCCAGTGGTTTCTTGCCCGTCTTGCCAAGATACCCGAGGAGCTGATCGTTCAGGCTGAGCTGCACCTCGAGATTGGGATAGTCCAGCCGGTAGTATGTCTTGAAACCCTCTTGCAGTTCATCCGCAATGGTCAGGTAGCCGGTCTGGAACAGGAGCGCCTCGATCCCGATGTCGTTCACGTCGAACTTCGAGACGAGCGACATGTCGGCCACCCGGCTCTCAAGCTCCATCGGGCTGACGCTTTTCTCCATCAGCATCCGGAACAGGAATGTGGGAGACCCGGTCTCGAACCAGTAGGGACGGAACTCGCGGTTTCGCAGCAGCAGAAGCACGTCATAGGGGTTGTAGACCTTTTCCCCGCCCCGCCAGTGATAGCCGTTGTACCAGGTCCGGACCTTCTCCCGGTCCAGTCCGTCGAGCTCCGGCCCGAACACCTCGTCGATGTCCTCGTCCGTGTAGCCGCAGACGGTCGCGTAGCGCGGGCTCAGGCTGATGTCCTCGAGGTTGTTGAGGCCCGAGAACAGGCTGACCTTGGAGAACATGCTGACGCCGATGACGAAGACGAAGCGGACATGCTTCGCGCTGCCCTTGATGATGCCGTAAAACCCCCGCAGGTAGTCGCGGTTGGCGGTCGCGAGATCGGGATCATGCAGCACGTCGAGGATCGGCTTGTCGTACTCGTCCACGAGGACGACCACCTGCTGTCCTTTGGCCTGATGCAAGTGGTAGAGTACGGCCTGCAGGCGCTCAGGGCCCGTGCCCACGGGCCGTGACGGATCAAGTCCTGCCGCATGCTCGATGAGCGTCAGCTGATTGAGTATGCTGCGTTCAAGATCCTCCGGCTCATTGTATTTTCCGTCAAAGCTGAGTCGCACCACCGGATGGGTGACGGACCAGTCCCAGTGTTCGTGGATGTCCAGGCCCCTGAACAGCTCCTCCTGTCCCTCGAAAAGCGAACCCAGGGTGTCCAGCAGCAGGCTCTTGCCGAACCGCCGCGGCCGGGACAGGAAATAGAATCTCCCCTCGTCCACCAGCTTCCGGACGTGCGGGGTCTTGTCGACATAGTAGAAGTCGTGCTCCCGGATCGTGCGGAAATCCTGTATCCCGATGGGAAGGCGGCTGGCCATCGATCTCTCCATTCGCTGCCTGCGGACCCCTTGCGGGGCTTGCACAATCCTACCAAGGAAGCGTGGCTCATGCCATGCTTGGCCTGGAACGTTCCGCTTTCCAAGCGAACACGGCAATGCGAAGCGTTCGACAACAGGTTCATCTCGGATCATGTAGAGCCAATAGATGTTCGCCGTTCAACGGCTGTTATGGTCGCCGGCACGCTGGTTTTGGCGGGCTGCGGCGGCGACAGCGATTCAACAGCAGACGACACGACGATGATGCCGCCTCCTCCGACGGCGTTCGAGGCCGCACTGGCGGCGATCAACGCGGCCACGTCGGTCGACGACGCCCAGGCGGCTTACGACGACGTGGACAAGGAAGCCGTAACCGGCGCCGAAGCAGCTCAACTGATGAATGCGCTCATTGCACGGCAGATGGCGCTTCGGGCTGCCTCCCAGCAGTCCGCACTGATGACACTTTCCGCCGCTGTCGACACGTCCAGCCTGACCACCCAGGCCGATGTCGATGCCGCCGACGCTGCCATCGCCGCCCTTCAGGCGGCACTGGACGCAGCGGTCGACGTGAGCGACGCGGGGACAAGGCCATGTACGTGACGCAACTGAGCAATGCCAGGAGCGCCGTCAGCACGGCACAGGCCAACCTCGACACCATGGGGCGTCAGAACGTGCAGCGGATGGCGATCAACAGCGCTGTCGAAGATGCCACAGCCAAAGTTCGCGCGGTGAACAACGACTCCACCGACGATGTGGTCGCGGCAGCCGATACCGCAGTCGCGGCATTGGAGACGGCGATCGGAGACGCGGCTGATCTTTCCGGGGATTCTGCCCTTGCCATTGCCGAGGGTCGGCTCGCAGATCTCAAGAATGATCTCATGCATGCCAAGACTACGCGTCTAGCGGCCTTGGAAGCGGCCGAAAAAGAAAAGCAGGACCAGATGGCTAAAGAAGAAGCCGCACGTGTAGCGGAAATGATCGCCACGGCCCTGAAGCTGCATACAGGCATCAGCGCCCCTGGTGGCACTGGAGATGACACGCGGACCGGCGCATATGGCACTGGCGACAATGCTGACGATATCGCGGTGACGATCGGTACTGCTGCCGCCGTCAACCTGTCGGAGGACAAGGACGCGGTGGTCGCCGTTCTCAAGGGCTGGGAAGGCGATAAGTACACGTATGCCGTTCCTGCCTTCCAAGCGGATGGTACTACCCCGAATGAGAATGCGGGCGACACCTACGAAGCAGTTGTCTGCTCGCATGTCGGCGAGCCGACAGAAGGTGCGAAGTTCAATGTCCAGTACACCGACTTGGACGCTACAACTGGGGAGCGGCCTATCGACACTTCCACCGAAGCCGTCCAAGCGCTTGTTGCCAGTTCGAGCTTCGACCAGTCCGCTGGGGCGAAGGAGTTTGAGTTGGGGACCAACCTGCAAAGGGTGATAATTGCTGGCAGCTTTCACGGGGTGTCAGGCACCTACTACTGCACGCCTGCGGCCGATAGCACATGCGCAGCTCGAAAGGCTGCCGAGGGCTTTGAACTTGGCAGCACGGCGGACGCGGGCAATGCGTTCACGGCAGGCGGCTGGACGTTCAAGCCCACCAACCCCGAGGCCCGACTCATGGAAACGCCTGACAACGCCTACGCCTCCTACGGCTGGTGGCTCCACAAGTCCGCAAACGATGAGGTCTATAACGCGAGCGCGTTCCACGACTACAAGGGCGAGGACACGCCCACGGTCAACATCGACACTCTGCGGGGAACGGCGACCTACACGGGTGGCGCAGCCGGCAAGTATGCTCTTAGCAGCTCGACGGGCGGTGCCAACGACGCTGGCCACTTCGCCGCTACGGCAACGCTCAAAGCCACCATTGCGGCAGATCACACGATCTCCGGCACCATTGATGGGTTCATGGGTGCGGACGGCATGTCGCGGGATTGGTCCGTCGAGTTGAAGGAGGCCTCTGTCGCCGATGCAGGGGGAATTACCGGCCCTGCAACTGAGGGTACGGTCTGGACCAGGGGCGAGACGGCCGCTGACGCCTCTGGCACGTGGTCCGGAAATCTCCGTGAGCAAGGCGACGACGGGGTTCCGGGCATCGCGACCGGAGTGTTCTACACCGAGTACGGTCGGGACGGCAAAATGGTCGGCGCGTTCGGTGCGAGCGAGTGATAAAGCCGACCTGACCTGACGGTCAAAAGCTCAATCCCCCGGCGGGCTTGCCCGCCGGGGGTTCTGATTCCGGCGGGAACTACGGAATGCCCTGACGAATTGGGCAACATCATCTCTTCCGACCGAAGACCGACTTTCGGAAATTGGGCCTGAGATTGAAGCGGCAACCGCATGGATGCCTTGCGTTTCGTGCGGATTGCCGCCGACACGCCGATCGCGGAGATCGGTTTGCTCCGGTCCCCCCGCACTGATCCGGACGTGCGCGTTAACGCATCCGGCTCCTGCCGTGGGTGTCGACGGTGAGGCGCCAGGCCGGTTTCGGGTGACGAATGGTGGGTTTTGGCCAATGGAAGCCGATTAGACGATCCAACGCGACGAAATTCCGACTGGCGCGCCTGCCAGGTATCGCGTTCGGGCAAAGAAAAGTCCCGGCGCCTTAGCGCCGGGGCGTGCGTCATGCGGCGTTGGTTCTACTGCTTGTTCGCGCCGAACGCACCGACCATTTTGCCGCGCTGGCCGTACGTCGAGTAGAACGTGCCGGTCGCGACCTTCGGAACGCCGTCGGTGCCGTTGTTCCGGAGAGTTCCGGACCATTGGCCGTCGGCGCCGGCGGCATCGCCTCCGATGGTCCAGACTGTTCCTTCCGTCGTGGCACCAACGCCTCCGGTGTCGGCGATGGGAGACCAGCTTAGCTTCACTGACCAGTCCCGCGACTCACCGTCTGCACCAATGAAGTTGTCGATAGTGACGGTGGTTGCGTTAGTGGCATTGTCCGTACCATCGTTGGTGGTGAATTTGGCTTCGAGGGTCGCCCTTGCGGTGAAGTGGCCTGCGTCGTTCGTCCCGCCTGTGGAACTGGCGAGCGCGTACTTGCGGGCCGCGCCGCCACGGTACGTGGCGGTTCCGTTCAGGCCATCAAGGCCACTAGCCGGAGCAACTGTGCCCTTCTCGTCCACGAAGGCGCTTGCGGTATAGGTAGCGTCGTTCTCAGACTTGTGGATCCACCAGCCATATGAGACGTAATCGGCGTCCGAGGAGTCCATTACGCGAGCGTTCGCATCGTTCGGCGTGAACGTCCAAGTGTCGCCAGCAGAAACCGTTAAGCCATCCGCAGCTACTGCAGCCGAACAGCCGACGGCGGCAGTTGCCGGCGTGCAGTTGTAGGTACCAGACACCCCGTGATAGCTGCCAGGAATAAGGATGACGGTCACGCTGCCTGGGTTTGGATCCGGCAAATTGAACGTTTCCGTCCCCGCAGTCCGGGTGACGCACGTGAAAGCTACGTTCGCTGGCACGAAGCTAGTACCGAAACATCAATGTACTGATGGGTAAAGCGACTTCAGCTTGATGCGTGCGTCCTCGGTCCTGAACCGCCAGTCAACCGGCTTTGCCGAGCGGTTGCGGTCACGCTGCCATGCCGCGATCTCGTGGCACAGCGTCTCCCGGTCCGGGATCCGACGGTCGAGGCATTGGCTGCGCA
>JAJEAC010000105.1 GCA_022824315.1 Silicimonas sp. | reverse complement strand
CGGCTGCTCCTTCGCCCGTCACGGCACCTACGGACGCAAGACCCCCGCCGGCGCGCGGGTGGCGCGCTGGTACTGCCCGGAGTCCCACGCCACGTTCAGCCTCCTGCCGGACTGCCTGGCGGCGCGGACGCCGGGGACGCTGGCGGCGGTCGAGGCGGCCGTGGCCGCGCCCGAGACCTCCCGGACCGTGACCGTCTCGCCGTCGCAAGAGTGATGAACCCATGTCCCGGCGCATTGCGTCGGCACCCCCGGATGAGACGCCGCCGCCGCCGGACCCAGCCTCAGCAAAGCCTCCGCGATGCCCGCGTCCCGGAATCGGGAAAGATCCCGGCCTTCGTTCCGCCTGTGTGTCATCTGATGTCTTCCTGCCTCGATTGTCCTTGTTGCCGGCGGGTCCGAGGCAACGCCGCCACGGCCGCGCCGTTGAAGGCATCAAGACAGCACGCGAATCACCGATCAACCCTCAATTCGGAAAACTGCGAAAAATTCCGGACACACCCGCTGACACGTCGAGATGAGCCGCGACTCCACTGGCGAGCCTGCCGTCTGAGTTTGGGCGATGTTGACTGACAAAGACGTCGAGTGGGCGAAACGATATCAATTGCGGTCGATCATTCACGACCGCGTACACGATAATGTCGGTCCCTCCACGCTCGTCTACATTGCCTTTCGCGGTGTGTCAGAAGTGAAACTGAATCACTGAGCCTGCATTCCAAGCTGTTGAAACAGGTCCGATTCCTTGACAGGTAGGAGCCTGAGAGACCGGCTCAGGCCAGTCTTCGCCGTTCCGTATCGGCAACTTGCTACGCCCTGTTGCACCTCTTGATCGACGAAGCGACCAAGTTACTGATTTCGAGCCTTGGGCGCGCATCACTGCGCGACAGCTTGGCGCAGGCCTTTCATGACATTCCCATGAAGGACATCGCGGTCGCGCCCGCCAAGAATCCGATATCTCCGAAACTCTCGTCCGGCTTTAATCTCGAGCCGGTCGCTCGGCCGCTCACTCATGTTGCTTCTGCTTTCGTCCAACTGCAAAAGGTACATCACGACGCAGACCGCAATCGCGCATGCCGCTTCACGCGGCGCGAAGCGCTCGATTTTGCTGATTTGACGGCTCAGGCTCTTCAGGATGGGCAGCAATTTCGCGGCACCGTTCACGCGGACACATTTCTGACCGGCTTCCTCGCCTTCAGGCACGTTTAAGGCTAGACGCGATTCCGGGCACCGCGGCGCAAGCGGACCGGTGACGTCTGAAGACGATTGAACGCAGGAGGGTTTGATGAGCGGAACGACGTACGACGATCTGGCGCGATACTGGGCCGGGCTGCCATTGCTGGTGCGGCTCGCGCAAGGCGGCACGGAACTCTCGAGCGAGTCCGTCGGCGCCATCCTGGGCACACGCAGTGTCAAGGGTATCGGTGCGGCCTTGTCCTCCACGAGGTTCACGTTGCGTGCGGCAGGGATCCGCATGGAGGAGGCAGCAGTTCGGCGGACGGTGCGTGGCCGGAGTGTCTGGACTGCAGGGCCGCGCATCCGTCAAGCGATGCATGTTCTCGAACAGGAACGATGCAATTGGACGGTTGGCAGTCGCAAGGACTTGTCCACAGGAAATGCGGGGCCCGGCGAGAAGGGTCCTGTGCTGGTCCTACGGGCGTTGAAGTCCCGGGGAAACGTCTACAGTATCTACGGGGGAATGGCGGAACTGGACGAGATTCTAGATGACGAACTGTTTGAGATCAAAGACGCCGGGCGCGGAACCGTCGGAGAAATCTTCGTTGCCGGGATCGAGCCGGGCGAGGACGGGCGAGAGCACCCGGTGCCCGATGGGTATGGCGAGAACGGCATCTGGGTGCGCGGCGCACACGACTATGACCAACCCCGGGTGCCTGGCGCGATCGGTACGGGACGGTTTCCAATGATGATCGCCTGGGTCGGGGAGGCGACCTGGGTGGAGCGTCGGCTTCCGTACGAGGATGTGCGGCGGCAGGTTGAGATGGTGCGCGCGGCAAACAGTCGGCGAATCTCGGAGGACGCGAACAGGCAATGGCGGGACGTCGAGCCGGATACGCGCTTTCGCTACGTGAACTGGATCGGCGCGCACGGTCTGGACGGGCCGGGGCATGCGCCTCCGCTGCGCATGCGATTGCGCTGCTGGCACGAGGTCGTGATCGGGATGAAGCCTGGTCAACGAATCGTGCTTCGCGAGGAAGGGTTGCGTGGCGACGACGCGCGAACGACAAGCCGGGCGATCAAGAGTTGGGCCAGGCGGCACGAAATGGCAGACACCGAATCGATCACGGTCCGCGAATTCCGCATCGCAAGGAAGCAGCCCAGGCCGATGGACCCCGAACCTGCAAATGGGGATGGTGGGGCGGGTCCGAGTGGATTCGGGCAATGATTTCAAATCTGGCGTCCGTGATTGCAGTTCGTCACCGTTACCCGACCCGAAGGTTGTGCGACGGTGGCGAACGGCAGGAACCGTCGGAACGCTTCCCGGCATTGCCTCGCGTTGCCTCGACGCCACCTGACCGAGGACGCTTCCAGTGCCGTGCTCAATGCGGCACTCAAACGCGATGACTTGCGGATCGGTCGTTGGCAACCGGAACTCAGGCGCAGAGGATGGCTTCAGGGTTGGCGTTGAGCGACTGCCCGAGCTTCGTGGGTAGATCCTAGCGGTCGGGTCATCTCATAGCGCCAGGAATTCGCGGTCTATGGGCAGTTTGCGCACCGCGCCTGCGTCACCCATGATCAGGAGCGACATGCCGCTCAGACAAATGTCTGCGACCGCTTCGCCGGTTGGCCAGCAGATGGCTCCAATGACGTGCCTGACGTCCACGCTGCCGTCCGGATCGAGCGACAACCCGCCAGGGCCGCACAGCACTGTCTCGTCTGAAAGGCCCAGCATGTGCAACGCCGCGCCCTCCTCGATTCCTAGGCAGCCACGATGTCGACCGTTCCACGGCGGGTAGTCGCGGCCGCCATTGGAGTGCCAAAGCATCGTCATCGGCAGTTGCCTCGGGTTTCGGAGAGAGAGAAACAGGTCGCCGCTTGCAGGGCGAGACACTGCCGTCCATCCAAGCTCGTGTCCGCCTTCTTCGATGCCGATCACAAGATCCTCGTGGTGCGGATGCCAGGGATACGTGGTAAGATCCACATCGCCCGTGAGGCCTGGAAACGCTTTTGGCGAGTTGCTGTTCGCAGGGTATTTCAGGGCCGACCTGCCTCTGGCCGGATCGCTTTCCTGGGGATCTTTCGGAGTTTCCCAGCATACTTTGGGCGATGTCCGGATGATCCCGCCGCGAGGCAGGGATAGGTTGGCATGATTGGCGACAGCCACGCGCTCTTGGCCACCAGTGAACTTGTGATTTTGGTAGACGAAGGGATGATCGTCGCGCAGGATCAATTCCTTGACCAGCCGGGCACCGAAGACCTGCTTTCCCAATGCGGCGCGAAGCGCGCCGCCTTCCTTCCTTTCAATGTTCCAGACGGAATTTGCGGGCCAGCCATGTATCGGCGAACCGTCTTCGCGGGCGGCAAACGGGGCGCAGAAGAAGTCGCCGCCAAGCACAGCCACGTGCGGCGCTGCGTCGGGCGGCATGGCCTCGTCGGTACCTACCCACGGTGCACGATGAAGCGGCGCGACTTCGACACGGTTGTCCAAAACGGCGAAACGTTCGATGAGCCCGGTTCGGCGGTCGAAGGACAGCTCTATGCCTTCCGCCGATATCCTGGTCATGCCCGCAGTTCCTCGCCGGTGATGGTGCTTTCAGCGTCTTCAATGCTGGAAGTTCTCGGACCGAGATCAGCGGCCACGGATGCACCGCATCGCAAGGCGGCCATTCGGTCAAGGGCTCGAAATGCGTGGTGAATGTTGTGCGCAACGACGTCGCCCTCCACGACTTCCCCGGTGGCGCGAGCATCAGGCCAAGGCACGGCGGCTCCATTCTTTCTGGAACGGCTCTGTCATCCTGATGCGTCCCGGAACGTCACGGACCGGTGCAGGTCTTCCCTGTAGGGACGGGCAGTGGGTGGCAGTTTCTTTCGCACGTAGTAGCCAGGTTCGCGTCGCTGCCGTATCACGGCGGCCATCATCTCGCGGTAGGCGTCCCAAAGCGACGTGTTCGGTGGCGGAAGGTCATCCTTGATCGCCTCGTGCAACGCAGGCAGCGCGTGATAGGGCACCATCGGAAACATGTGGTGCTCGATGTGATAGTTCATGTTCCAGTAGAGCCAGCGCGACACCGGATTGAGGTAGAGCGTGCGCGAATTGAGCCGGTGGTCGATCACGTCTTCGGCCAGCCCGCCGTGCTGTAGAAGCCCGGTCATCACGAAGTGCCAGCACCCGTAAATCCGGGGACCGCCGACCAAGATGGGCGGGATGGCAGACATCCATCCCATCCCGGCCGCCAACATCCCGAAGGCGATGGCTGCGACCGCGGCGTAAACGCCCATGTGAACGCGTGCCCAGAAAACCGCCTTGGGCCACTCGCTTGCCGGGATGTAGTCCCTTTCGTCCGGAGAAAGCTCACCCGTCGCATTTCGCGCCAGGACCAGAAGCGAACTGCAAGTGTCCCAGATGCCGACATATGCAAGAGCCTTCAAGGCCAGGTTGATCGGATGCATCCACACGATTTCGGGGTCGCGCCCGACAATGATTGTATCGGTATGATGGCGTGCGTGACTCCAGCGCCAGTTCACCGGGTTCCGCATGATCTGAAAGGACGCAACGTGATAGACCACGTCGTTCATCCAGCGGGTCCGGAATGCGGTGCCATGCCCGCATTCGTGCCAACGGCTATCGCAGGCCGAGCCGTAAATCACGCCGTAGGCAAACCAGAAGGGCAGCGCGACCCAACTGCCCCAGAAGTAGATTCCACCTGCGGCAAGGACGACATGCAGCGCTGCCCAGACCAGCGTGTCGCGGACTGCGGGTCCGTCGCGGCGCGTCATCAGCGCTTTCATGGTCTTGCGCGACAGCTCGCTGTGATACCACTCCGCCGCGGCCAGCCCCGTTTCGATGGCGTGTTTCGAGGACGGGCCGGTCAGCGAATAGTCCTTGGCCGATTTGGCGTGGTCCCACAATGGCGCGGCGTCTGTCACTCAATCCCCTGGTCTGGATGGGTGCCCTCGGCACTTCCGGCAGCCCGTTGCCCGTGTCAAGATTGCGATTCCGCCACCATGCCACAAGCGGCAAGACCATCAGATTCCATCATTGGCAATGTCGCCGGACAGACTTGGCGCCCGGCGCACGGCACCGATTGCTTCAGGAATCCACAATTGGACGTGACCCTACCGAACGCGCCGGGAGAAGCGCATCATATTGCGTGCAATCGTGACCCTCGATTCACGTTCTTGGTGCGCAGAAACCTATCCGGCTTTCTCCGAACTTTCCGAGCCGGCGACTCGCTGATGGAATCTGATGTATGCCATGCAGGACAACTCCGGATTTTTCGGAGACTTTCGAATGGTCAACGCAGGTTTGGGAGGGTACCCCGTCGCATGGGCCGTGCAACGATTTCGGATATCGCGGACAAGGCAGGCGTTTCGCCCGCTACGGTCGACCGTGCGCTCAATGGCCGCGCCGGCGTGAGCGCCCCGAACCGGCAGCGCGTAATGCGCGCCGCACGCGAGCTTGGCTATCTGCCGTCGGAAGGCATGGTGCAGTTGCCGTCCCACGCGGCCCGGCTGGAATTCCTGATCCCGCATTCCAGGAACGCCTTCATGCGCGATGTGGCAGAGAGCATCCAGCTCTGTGCACAGACGCAGCCGCTGGTGAAGAGCTGCGACATACTCTGGCTCGACGGCATCGGTCCGGATTCCTTTGTTGCCGCTCTGAATCGCGTCGGTCTCAACACCGAGGGCGTCGGCGTCATCACGACAGACCATCCGCGCACGCGGAATGCGATCCGGCAGCTCTGCGAATCCGGCGTGCGCGTCGTGACGCTGGCATCTGACGTGCCGTCGACGCCGCGGTCCTCCTATGTTGGCATCGACAACCGGGTTGCGGGCAGAACCGCTGGCCAAATCGTCGGCATGCTGGTCGGTCGGCCCGAAGGTGCGGTGGCGGTCTTTTGCGGCAGCCGCGCGTTTCAAGGCCATCAGGAGCGCGAGGCTGGCTTCGTCACCTTCATGGCCGAGCATCATCCCGGGCTAGAAATCCTCCCGACGATCGAAACAGGCGAAGACAGTTCCAAGTTACGCACCGAGTTGGCCAAGATGCTTCGAAATGTGCCGGATCTTCTCGCGGTGTATTGCGTCGGCGCTGGCCGGAAGGGCATCGTCGAGGCACTGGAGAACCGACAGGACCGGCCCCGTGTCGTGATGCACGACCTCACGAAGAGTTCGCGATCCTGGCTGGTGGAGGATCGCATCGACGCCGTGATCGATCAGAACGCGCGCGCGGTCGGCGAGCAGGCTGTGTTTCACTTGCTCGGGGCGATTGCGTCAGGTCCCTCGATCCTGCCGCTGACCCATATTGAACCCCGCATAATCCTGCGCGAGAACATTCCCAAGGGTCGATTGACATGAAGGCGAGCCGTGATGGACCGTCCATGGCTGTCATCAGGGCGGTAAGCGGGACTGGCCGCGCGATGGCATCGGATGTCGTCGCGTCGGGCGCCGACGCCTTGTCGCTGGCGGATGTGGATTTCGCTGGTATGAATCGCGTTTCGGAGCGCTCGCCTGGCGAAATTCGTGTGAATGCGCTGGTCGAGATCCCGTCCGATAGGTCTGCAGCCGCGCCAGGACAGGAGAGGCGGAAATTGCGCCTTGCGGCGGACTGTCGGGCTTGTCAACGCGGCCGGGATCACGACGGGCGCGAGCTTTGTGGATGGCGGATTGCGCGACCGGGTTGCGATCATTGCGATCGATGCGGGCGCGCCTGCCTCTTGTTGTTCTGCTCCAATTGGCAATGCCGATATCGGCATCACGACGTGGAAGTGGGGATACTGTTGAGTCGAAAACCCTCTTGCGAAGCGGCCACGTCGCTGAAAGGCTTGGCGGCGGAAGGGGATGGGATGCCAAATGTCGCCACCTGCAATTCTGTCGGAATAGGCGTTCCGGTAATCGGGGCGAGCCGGGACGGCATCGGAGCAGTCATTGCACGCGCCCATCAGGATGCTGGCGCGAATGTCGCCATCGCCGGGGTCGAGAACGTGCCTGTGGGGGAATGCCGCTCGCGGTCCGAACATTTTTGGTTGGACGCGCGGGGCACCGCCACGGTCGCAGTTCAGGCTGCGCGCGCAGTATGGACAGGCGTGCCGGTCGACTGTGCCGCCGTCACCGCGCGCGGGGAGATGGCTGGATGAAGATCGGTGTGGCGATCATTGGCACGGGATTCATTGGCAGCGTGCATCTGGCTGCCGTTCGGAGATTGGGCTTGGATGTCCGCGGCATGCTGGGAAGCAGCGCGGATCGGGGGGCTGCCCGGGCGGCTGAACTCGGTGTGGGTCGCGCCTATGCCGACCTCGCAGAGCTCATCGCCGACGACGGCGCCTCTGTCGTGCATGTCACTTCCCCGAACAATGTACACTTTCCTCAGGTGAAGGCGCTCTTGCGGGCCGGCAAACACGTGATCTGCGAAAAGCCGTTGGCGGTCACGGCGGAGCAATCTGCAGAACTGGTGGAGATCGCGCGCTCCAGCGGTCGCATTGCGGCGGTTTGCTACAACATCCGCTTCTATCCGCTGAACCAGCACGCGCATCGCCTCGTGGCGGACGGCGGATTGGGCGATATCCGGTTCGTGACGGGACATTACCATCAGGACTGGCTTTCCAAACCGACCGACTGGAACTGGCGGCTCGAGGCGGACAAGGGCGGTGCTTTGCGCTCGGTCGGCGATATCGGGACGCATTGGCTGGACCTGATGACGTTCATTACGGGGTTGAAGCCGGTTCGCGTCCTTTCGGACCTGTCGACATTTGTCCCGGAACGGGAGAAGCCGACCGGCCCGGTTGAGACGTTCTCATCCTCTGCAGGGCAGACGGAGAAGGTCCGGGTCGACACCGACGATGCTGCCGGCATTCTGATACGGTATGACACCGGGGCGCGTGGCGTGATGTCGACGAGCCAGGTCAATGTCGGGCGCAAGAACGAACTTGTCTGGGACATCGCGGGGTCGCTCGGGTCGGCAGCGTGGCATTCGGAAACCCCCGATCATCTGTGGCTGGGGCATCGCGATGGCGCTAACGAGATCCTGCATCGCGACTTCACGTTGATGAACGAAACGGGAATTGCAGCCGCGACCCTGCCGCCCGGACATGTCGAAGGATTTGCCGACAGCTTTTGCGCCTTTTTCCGGCAGGTGTATCGCGACGTCTCCGGGGGCGGCCGACAGGCGGACTCGACATGGGCCACCTTCGAGGACGGGCATCTGGAAATGCAATTCTGCGACGCCGTTCTGAAGTCGACGCGGGAAGGCCGTTGGGTGGAATTGGGCGAAGGATAGGGAGACGCCATGAAGCTGGGATTGCTGACCGCACCGCTTGAAGACACCGCCCTTACCGACGTGGCGTCCTGGGCCGGCAAGAACGGGTTTTCCGCTCTTGAAATCGCATGCTGGCCAGCGTCGGGCGGCGAGAAACGACGCTATGCCGGGACAAGCCACATCGACGTGGACGGGCTGACGGCAGACGCAGGCGCGGACATCGTCGACGGCCTGTCCGCGCACGGGATAGAGATTTCAGGCTTGGGATACTATCCGAATCCGCTGCATGCAGACGCGGGACACCGCGACGAGGTGATCCGGCACCTGAAGAAGGTGATCATGGCGGCAGGTGTCATGGGCATCCCTGTCGTCAACACGTTCATAGGCGGCGATCGTACCCTGAACGTCGATGAAAACTGGGTGCGTGCGACGGAGATTCTCACGCCTGTCGTAAAGCACGCTCGGGACGCAGGTGTCCGGCTTTGTTTTGAAAACTGCCCGATGATCTTCAGCTACGATGAATGGCCGGGCGGGCACAACATTGCCTATTCGCCTCGGATCTGGCGGCGCATCTTCGAGGAATGGGGCGAGGCGGTCGGCATGAATTTCGACCCTTCGCACTTGATCTGGCAGTTCATCGACCAGACCCGGTTCATCAAGGAATTCGGTCCTCGCATGGCCCATGTCCATGCAAAGGACCTGATGGTGGATCGCGACGGACTCTACGAGAATGGGACCATGTCCGCCGGCATGGGTTGGCAGGTTCCGCGCTTGTGCGGGCTTGGCGATGTCGATTGGTCCGGCTTCTTTTCGGGCCTCTATCGTGCCGGATACGACGGGCCGATCATCATCGAGCACGAAGACAGGTTATTTGAAGGATCGGATGAGAAGGTAAAGCGTGGCTTCTTGCTGGCCCGCGATGTCTTGCAGCCGTTCATCAAGTAGAAGGGCGCTGAAGCCCCGTCCATGAATATGCGAACCTAACCAGGAGGATTACCAATGAAGAACCTGATCTACGGCGCTGCCACGATTTCGATTGCGGCATCGCTTGCCTCGGCCGTCTACGCCGCCGGTCACAATGCCTATACGATCGGTGTATCCAATACCGTTCAGGGCAACGGGTGGCGCGAACAGATGATCTGCGCAATGCAAGCGCAGGCCCTAGTGGAGGGCGATGTGGCCAATCTGATCGTCGCGCATCGTAACACCGATTCCGCAGGCCAGCTCGAGGACATCAACAACCTGATCGAAGCGGGCGTGGACGCGATCGTATTGAATCCGTCGAACCCGGACGCACTGAATTCGGCGTTGGAAGCGGCCATGGCGCAAGACATCGTCGTCGTGGCGGTGGATGCCGGGGTGACCGCCGAAGGCGCGTACATCCTGTCCAACAACCAGGAGGAATACGCCTATCTCGGCGCCAAGTGGCTGTTCGAACAGCTTGGCGGTTCCGGCGATGTCGTCTACATGCGCGGGATCGCGGGGGTCTCGGCTGACACCGATCGCGACAATGGCTTCAAGCGTGCCCTTGCGGAATTTTCGGACATCAACGTGGTGCATGAGGTCTTTACCGGATGGCAGCAGGATCAGGGCAAGCAACAGATGTTCGACTTTCTGGCCACTGGCATCCCGTTCGACGGGGTCTGGACCAGCGGCATCGACAACGTGATCGTGGATGCGTTTGTTGAATCGGGTGCCGAGCTTGTGCCGATCGTCGGTGCCGACAATGCGGGCTTTGTCCAGTATCTCACGGAGGTGGAAGGACTCAGGGGTGCCGCGGTCACGAACCCTGGCTCGGTGGGTGGAGCCGGCATCGCCTTGGCCGTCGACATCCTGAACGGCGAAGCTCCGGACAGCAAGACGGTGCTCGTCGATCCTGTACTTTGGGAAAACGGCACGGATGCAGGCAGGGCCACGATCATGGCCGCGCAGAACCCCAACCTCGATCCGGAATGGCCCGTGTCGGTGACCGTGCCGGGCTGGACAGACTACACGATGCAGCAGATCATCGCGTGCGAGGGTCCGGGTGACGGCTGATCCCGGCATCTTTGGCCCCCGCCGCGACGCGGCGGGGGCCAGTGCGGGGTGAGCGGATTTTTTGAACAGCATGAAAGGCGAAACCGGTCTTCTTGACGCCTTTGGCGTCGCCAAGAACTTTGGTGCGGTCAGGGCGTTGACCGATGCGCGGCTGCGTGTGGCGGAGCGCGAAATCGTGGCGCTCATGGGCGCAAACGGCGCCGGGAAATCCACGTTCGTGAAGATCATCACTGGCGCATTGAGGCCCGATGCCGGAAAGGTCCAGATCCGCGGCCGCGAGGCACAAGTCGGTAGCCCGGCAGAAGCGCGGCGCTCGGGTCTCGTACCTGTCTACCAGGAGCCATCGCTCATTCCCGACCTGAACGTGGCGGACAATCTGAAACTCGGGGAAACGCCCGGCGAGCCGTTCATCAGGTGGGTGGAGGAACTGGGGACCGAAGGTCTTTCGCTGAGCGACATGATCGGCGATCTGCCCTTGGCAACGCTCCGCATTCTCGACCTGGCCCGGGCGCTTGCCAGCGATCCCGATGTCCTGCTGTTGGACGAAATGACGGCGGCGCTTCCCACGAACCTCGTCGATCGCGTGCTGAAGGTTGTGCGTGCCAAGGCGGATGACGGCATGGGAGTGATCTATGTCTCCCATCGCTTCGCGGAAATATCCGAGCTTTGTGATCGCGCGACGATACTTCGCGACGGGCGCACGGTGGGAGAGCTTGAAATCGAGCCTGGTGTCGAAGAACGCGCGGTCGAGTTGATGCTGGGACAGAAGATCGACCTCGGCCGCGGCAGACTCGCGGCAGCCAGGCGCGCTGATGCCGAACGCCCGAGGCTGCGCGTCACCGCTCTCGCGTCTGCGCCGAAGGTCACGGACGTGTCCTTCGATCTGTTTCCCGGCGAGGTTCTGGGCATCGTCGCCCTTGAAGGTCAGGGACAGGACGAGCTTTTCAACGTCTTGGCGGGCTTCACGAGACCAACCGGGGGCTCCATGGAGATCGACGGACAGGAGGTGAGCTTCAACCATCCGGCGGACGCGATTGCGAAAGGCGTGGCCTTTGTGCCGGGCAACCGGGCCGAAGCGCTCTTCCCGCAACGCTCGGTGACGGAGAATATTGCGCTGCCGTTTTCGGCCCGGGCAGGATCGTGGGGCCAACGCAAGGCGCGGCGAGAACAGGACCGGGTCAACTATGCCGTCGACAAGCTGCAGATTGACATGCGCGCCCAAGGCGAAGTGCAGCGGCTTTCCGGAGGGAACCAGCAGAAGGTGACGATCGGCCGGTGGCTTGCCGTCGGTGTCGAAACGCTCTTGCTGTTCGATCCGACCCGCGGCATCGACGTGCGGACCAAGCGTCAGATCTATCCGCTTGTTCGGGAATTGGCCGCGAACGGGGCATCCATTCTCTACTACACGTCCGAGCTTGAGGAGGTTGCGCTTGCCTGCGATCGGGTGGTGGTGATCTTCAACGGTCACGTTGTCGATGTCATTGATTCTGCGGAGGCGGACGAGCAAACCCTGATGCGTGCGGCCTACGGCCTGACGGCGACGGACGCGGCGTCGTGACACGCGCGGTCAGGAAGCACGTCTGGGTTCTGAGCCTCGCGGTCCTGCTGGCGCTGCTTCTGGCGGTCACCAAGCTCATTCAGCCTTCCTTCGGCGTGTCCGGATTGGAGAGCGTCGCACGGGCTGCGCTTCCCTTCGCCTTTGCAACCGCCGGCATGGCGGTCGTTGTCATTGTCGGTGGCATAGACCTTTCGGTCGCTTCAATGATGGCGGTTTGCGCCGTTACCGCGGCGGTCTTGATGGAACGCATGGCGGGCGTGCCAGCGCTCATCATCGTTCTCGCGGCAGGATTGCTGATGGGTGCCATAAACGGTGCGTTGATTGTCCTGACCCGGGTTCCCGACATCGTGGTGACGCTCGCCATGTTGTTCGTGTGGGAAGGTGCCGCATTGCTGATCCTTGAAACGCCGGGCGGGGCGGTCGCCGATTGGCTGGAGGCGGGCATTCGCGGCAGCTTCCTCATCGACGGCTTGCCGAAGGCGCTCCTGGCGATCGCGCTGTGTGTCGCGCTGGTGTGGGTGCCGATCCGGCGCGCCAAGCTTGGCCTGTCGATCTATGCAGTCGGTTCGGATGAACTGGCCGCATTCCGTTCAGGCGTCTCGGTGGGGTGGACGAAGGTCGGCGCCTACGGAATCTGCGGGCTGTTCTGCGCGTTTGGCGGACTGAGCCTTGCCGCGCTCACCGGGATCGGCGAACCGGTGCCGGGACCCTACCTTCTGGCTTCTGTCGCGGCCGTGGTTCTCGGCGGCGTCGTGCTTGGCGGCGGCAAGGGCGGGCTCCTTGGGCCGATCCTGGCCGTCTTCATCCTGCGGATCATTCGAACCATCCTGACATTGCTGGCGGTCGACCCGAACGTCACCACCATCATCGAGGGCACGATCATGGTCGCGGTTGTCATGCTCGGAACCGCCGTCACCCGTAGAAGGGGATCGCAATGACCACATCGGCAACCGACCCGCCCCTCCTGCGGGCCGGACGTCTTCTCAGAGACAATCCGGTCATCCCGCTCCTCATTGTTCTGTTCCTGATGATTGCCGCGCTCGAAGTGATGCGGCCCGGGATCGTGACCCCGGTACGGGCGGGCCGTGACGGCCTGATTTCCACCTTCTGGGTCGGAAACCTGATCAAGTTCGCGATTCCGTTGGCGATGCTTGCAGCCTGTCAGGTTCTGACGATGCTTACCGCCGGCATCGACCTGTCGGTCGGCATCGTGGCGACCGTATCGGCCTTTGTTTGCGCAACGCTCAGCACGCTTTGGGGCGTCGGTCCCGCAGTTCTCGTTGCACTTGCGTCAGGGTTGGTCGTGGGGTTGGCAAACGGGATCGGCGTCGGACACGTGCGAGTGCATCCATTGATCATGACGCTCGGCACCGGGCTGATCGCGACAGGTTGCCTGCAGGTCTATCAGCGGCTGGTCATCAATGCGGGTTCCGAGATTCCGGGTTTTCTTGTCATGCTGGGAACCGGGCGAACCGCCGGGATGCCGAACGGCCTGTTCCTGTTTGTCCCGTTCGCGGCATTCATCCTGTGGCTGATGCGCTACACGGGATTCGGACGTCTGTTGTTTGCGCTGGGGTCAAACGAGAACGCCACGAAGCTCTCAGGCGTTCGGGCATGGCAGGTCCACCTGGCGCTATACGCGCTTTCCGGCCTGATCGCGGCAATCGCCGGGCTCTTGTATCTCGGCATGATCCGCCAGACGTCGCTCAGCCTGGCCAACCCGCTTCTGCTGCCTTCGGTGGCCGCGGCCGTGATTGGGGGCACCTCGATCTTCGGCGGGCGAGGCAGCTATGCAGGTGCCATCGTCGGCGCCCTGATCCTGCGCGTCCTCGATACAATGCTGACGCTGTTGCAGATGCCCGAGGGTGCGCGAACCGCGTTCTTCGGCATCATCATTCTCGCCGTCACCGCGATCCATGTCAGGATCGCAGGCACGCGATAATCAGGAGGTTTGCATGACCAAGTTTCGTATCGTCGGAATCAGCTTCGATCACATGCATATGGGTGACTTGCTTCGGATGGTGCATGAACATGCGGATGCCGAGATCGCCGGGATATTCGATCCGGACAGAACCAGGATGCAGTCTGCGGTCGACGCATTCGGAATACCCGAGGATCGCGTGTTTACAGATTTCGATGCCTGCATGTCGTCCGGCCCCCATGACATGGCCATCCTTTGCGCGGCAACCGCGGAACACGCGGATTTCACCGAGCGTCTGGCTCCTCATGACCTCCATGTCTTTGTGGAGAAGCCCTTTGCCGCTTCTGCGGCCGATGCCCGCCGAATGATGAGAGCGATGAACGGTACTGGTCGCCAATTGATCATCAACTGGCCGCTCAGGTGGGTCGAAAGTCATGTGACTGCCAAACGCCTGATCGACGAAGGCAGGATCGGCAAGCTGCTGGAGGTGCATTTCTACGACGGCAATCGGGGTCCGCTCTACCACCTCGCCGACAAGGTCGAGGTCAGCCCGGAAGATGTCGAGCGACAGAAGCCGACGTCCTGGTGGTACAAGAAGGCGTCCGGAGGCGGATCGCTTCTGGACTATCTCGGCTACGGCGCAACGCTTGGCACATGGTACATGGGTGGGGCGGCGCCGCTCGAAGTGACTTGCACTGTCGATGAAACGCCCGGCATCGAAGTCGACCAGCACGCCATAGCCGTTTGCCGCTACGCCACCGGCCTTTCGCGGTTGGAGACGCGCTGGGGAACGTTTACCGACCCGTGGACGATCCAGCCGCAGCCGGTTTGCGGCTTCACCTTCGTTGGCAGCGACGGCACAATCGCCTCTCCGGACTATGCGAGCCATGTCACCGTCCAGACCCGAGAGCAGCCCGAGCCGCACGAAATTCCAGCTGACCCGCTTAGGGAGGGGGAGCGGAATGCCATCGAATACGCGGTTCACCGCCTTGCCGGAAGTCTGCCTGTCGAAGGCCCGCTTGATCCCGCCCTGTGCCTGACCGCGCAGCGGATCGTTGACACCGCAGTCCAGTCTGCAGCCAGAAAACAGACACTTGAGTTGCTGACATGACCGAGGGCGCGATCGACACTGATACCTATGCCTTGAAGTCACGGGCACTCGCAGAAATCGCGGCACCGGACCTGCCATATCACCCGCCCATGCCGAGATCCTATCGGCCCCGGATCGGCATGATCGGGATTGGCGGAATATCCGCAAGCCATTTGGATGCCTACAGGACCGCGGGCTGGGAGGTTGCCGCGCTCTGGAACCGGACACGCGGCAAGGCCGAGGAGCGGGCGGCCGAATTCTGCCCCAAGGCGTCTGTCGTGGACGACTGGCGGAGGATCGTAGCCGACGACAGCATCGACGTGATCGACGTGACGTTGCACCCGGAACACAGAGCGCCGATCATTGAAGACGCGCTTGAAGCCGGCAAGCACGTGCTGAGCCAAAAGCCCTTCGTGACAGATCTGGATGAAGGGCGCCGCCTCGTGAAAATGGCGGAGGATCACGGCGTCAAGCTGGCGGTGAATCAGAACGGGCGCTGGTCCCCTCATATGGCCTGGATGCGCGAAGCGGTTCGCGCGGGGCTGATCGGCGACGTTCTGTCCATTCATGTCAGCATTCACTGGGACCATGGCTGGACGGCCGGGACGCCGTTCGACGAGGTTCGGGATCTCGTGCTCTTCGACTTCGGCGTGCATTGGTTCGACTTCGTGGCCTCTCTCGCAGGCGATCGAGTCGGGAGCGTCTTTGCAACGGCGGCCATGGCGCGCGGCCAGGCAAACAAGATGCCGCTTCTGGCACAGGCGCTGGTGCGAATGGAGGGCGGGCAGGCGAGCTTGGTCTTTGACGGCGGCGCGCCACATGGCGCGCGTGACACGACGTATGTTGCCGGGACAAGCGGCAGCCTCGTGTCCGAAGGCCCCGATCTCGGTACCCAGTCGGTGTTGCTGACCACCAGCGACGGCATTGCGCGGCCGCGCTTCGAGGGAACGTGGTTCAATGACGGCTTTCGTGGCGCAATGGGCGAGTTGCTCTGCGCCATCGAGGACGGGCGCACTCCGGACAACTCCGCATGCGGAAACTTGGCGACGCTCGCCCTGACCTTCGCGGCCATCGAGTCGCGAAAGTCAGGCAGGGAAATCAGGCCCGAAGAGGTACGCGGGCTGCCCCATGATTGAGCTGCCAACACGCCGTTTCCGTCTTGAACAATCCGGGAACATCGCATGGGCTCCGTCACGTAGATGGCAACGACGCGTTGGCAGATGTCCTTCTCACGCACGAGGGCCGGCCAAAGATAAGATCGATCAGGCCGCCCAAGTGAACCAGGCGTTCGTCAAGCCAGCGGGTGGTTGGATCGCGACCTCTCAGGAGGAAATCGGCATTGGCGCTTCCGCTGTTGCCGGGCGGTGGGGGTGTGTTTCGCAACAGTGACTACAGTTCCGTCCAGAATGAGCGGGCGGAGACCATCTCGCTGAACCAGCTCGATTGGATGGCCGAGGCCATGGGCGGCAGGCTCGTATGCGCGATCATCCCGCGCGAGGGTTCGGTCGCAGAGATCGTCTTGGCCCCAGGCCCGCAAGAAGGCCAGACGCATCGTCCAGCGCACCCGCGTGCATTCGGCTCTGGAAGGACACGCGGAGGACTTGCGCCGCCAGGAGGAGATGATCGAAGAGTTGGGGAGCGAAATCGCGCGGGAAGTGCCGAGGGACTCCTGGAAGTAAGCCTCGTACTGCACGAACCCACCGGCGTGACCCCACTCGCACCTGACAAGCTGCAGGGACTCAAGACCAGACACGTCTCAACGCGCGGCGAACTCACCGAGTTGGAAGGCGAGAACATCATCGGCGTGCCGGTTCGGCACAACTCAACCGGGATGCGCACGTGCCTCGACGACGCCCGGCACTGGCGCGAGAACGGCATCTGCGAACCGCTGGAAGCCACCGCACGCTGCCATCACAAGCTGGTCTGGGTCCACCCATTTGCGAACGGAAACGGACGCTGGGCGCGTATCATGGCCGATGCATATTTGGCCCCGATCGATTCCGACCCTTTTTCTCGATTGGTCGGGAGGCAGAATACTGATCGCCGACAGCGACCACCGTGCGCGGCATATCCCGGCACTGCGGGCAGCGGACGGATTCGAGAGTTCGGGCCGCTGGTCGAACTGGTGAGAAGGATGGCCGCTCGAAACCGGTGAGAGGATACGGATTTCAGTCGAGCTCCTTGAGTCGACCGAGCGCAGTCCTGAGCCGGCCAAGCTCCTCGGCCTTAAGTGACGCCGCTTCCTCGGTCTCGGCGATCACGTCTTCGGCCGCATTCTCGCGGAATTTCCTGTTGTCCAGGCGGCCCTGAAGCCCTGCGAAATCCCTTTCGAGCTTGCCGACCGCCTTTTCGAGGCGTGCCCGTTCCACGGCAACGTCGATCAAGCCCTCGAGGGGCAGTGCGAAAGTGCCGCCAAGCGCAGCGATCGTGGCAGAGCCCTTGGGGGCGGCGTCCGCATCAGTCAGGGCCTCGACGCGCGCCTGACGCATGATCATGGACTCGTTGTTTGTCCAGGCCGTCTCGCCCGCCGCATCAAGGGACAGCTTGAGCAGCGGAGTCCTCGTTCCGGCCGGGACGTTCATTTCACCTCGGACAGAGCGAACCTTCTCGATGAGATCGATGACCCATCCGATTTCCGTCTCGGCCGCTGCGTCGACGAGTTCTTCGCCACAGCTCGCCCAATCCGCATGAACGAGCATTTTCTCGCGCGTCGGGGCCGAAAGCGCCCAGAGCTCCTCCGTGACGAACGGCATGAACGGGTGGAGCAGGATGAGGCTCTGATCAAGCAGCCAAGCCATCGTGCGTCGCGTTTCCTCGGCATGATCCGTGTCGAACAGCGGCTTCGAGAACTCGACATACCAGTCGCAGAACGTGCCCCAAACGAACGTGTAAAGGGCGTTTGCGGCGTCATTGAAGCGAAACCCGCCCAACGCCTCGTCGACGGCGATGCGCGTCTTCGCTAGCTCGCCGATGATCCACTTGTTGACGGTCTGCGTGGCGTTCGGGCTCCTGTCCTCAACCGCGAAGACTCCGTTCAACTCGGCAAATCGGGCTGCATTCCAGAGCTTGGTCGTGAAATTGCGGTATCCGGCGACACGGCTCTCCGAAAGCTTGAGGTCGCGACCCATGGCCGCCATGGAGGTCAGCGTGAAGCGGACCGCATCGGCGCCGAACTTGTCGACCAGTTCGATCGGATCGATCACGTTGCCCAGGGACTTCGACATCTTGTTGCCCGCCGCGTCACGCACGAGCGCATGGACGTAGACCGTGTCGAAGGGGCGGTCGCCGACCATCGCGTACTGCATCATCATCATGCGCGCGACCCAGAAGAATATGATGTCGAAGCCGGTGACGAGAACGCTGGTCGGGAAGTATCTCTCGAGCTCTGGGGTTCTCTCGGGCCAGCCGAGAGTGCCGATGGGCCAGAGGCCGGAGGAGAACCAGGTGTCCAGCACGTCGGGGTCACGGTAGAGCGGTGCCGTCCAGTCATTGCCGGTCGCCTCCGCTGCCGCGCATTTCGAAATTGCCTCCTCGTATCCCGTCGTGTCGGCGACGACCGTCACGTCCACGGAATAGAACTCCCTGGCCCGCGCAATGGCATCGGCCTCGTCGGCCGCGCAAAAGGCTTCGAACTCATCCGCGCACGGCTTGCCGTTCTTGAGCTTCGGGCCGTACCAGACCGGGATCTGGTGACCCCACCAGAGCTGGCGGGAGATGCACCATGGCTCGATGCTGGTCAGCCAGTTGAAATAGACCTTCTTGTGCTGCTCGGGCAGGATGTCCGTCCTGCCGTCGCGAACCGCGTCCAGGGCAGGGCCGACGATCTTCGCCGTGTCGACGAACCACTGGTCGGTCAGCATGGGCTCGATGACGACCTTCGAACGGTCGCCGAACGGCTGCATGATCTTCCTGGCTTCCACGAGGGGAACGGGGGAGCCCTCGCCCGCGTCGTCCGCCGATGGCTGTTTGCCGAGGCGTGGATCGTTCGCAACGGTCATGACCGCGAGCCGTTCGGCGGCAATCTGCTCGATGACCCTGCTTCGGGCCTCGAACCGGTCAAGTCCGCGCAGGTCGTCGGGGACCAGATTGATCGCGTCCGCGCCGGCCTCGGTCAGGCTCTCCCGGCCCTCGGCGACGGCGATCGCGATCGCTGCAGCCTCGGCATAGGGGGCGCCGTCATTGCGCATGTGTCCCTTGGTGTCCATGAGGCGGTACATGGGGATGTTGCCACGCTTGGCGACGGCATAGTCGTTGAAGTCATGGGCGCCGGTGATCTTGACCGCGCCGGAGCCGAACTCCGGATCCGGGTAGGTGTCCGTGATGATCGGGATCAGGCGCCGATGCTCCTTCGGGCCGACCGGGATTTCGCAGAGCTTTCCGACGATTGGCGCATATCGCTCGTCCGAAGGGTGAACCGCGACCGCGCCGTCACCGAGCATGGTCTCGGGTCGTGTGGTCGCGATCGAGATGTAGTCCCGGGTTTCGCGAAGGGTCACGTTCCCGTCTTCGTCCTTCTCGACGTATTCGTAGGTCGCGCTCCCCGCGAGCGGGTACTTGAAGTGCCACATGTGGCCATCGACCTCGGTGTTCTCGACCTCGAGGTCGGAGATCGCGGTCTCGAAATGCGGATCCCAGTTGACCAGGCGCTTGCCGCGGTAGATGAGGCCGTCTTCATGCATCTTGACGAAGGCGCGAATGACCGCGTCATGGAAGTTGCCCTCTTCGCTGGCAGGTGCATCCGGTGCGCCCGACATCGTGAACGCGTTTCGGGACCAGTCGCAGCTTGCGCCGAGGCGCTTGAGCTGCTCGATGATGGTTCCGCCAGACTCTTCCTTCCAGTCCCAGACCTTTCTGGTGAATGCCTCGCGGCCCAGTTCGCGCCGTGACGGCTGGCCCGTCTCGGACAGCATGCGTTCGACAACCATCTGGGTGGCGATGCCGGCATGATCCTGTCCGGGTTGCCAAAGCGTGTCGAAGCCCCGCATCCTGTGCCAGCGGACGAGAATGTCCTGAAGAGTGTTGTTGAAGGCGTGACCCATGTGAAGAACGCCGGTCACGTTGGGTGGCGGGATCATGATGCAGAACGGTTCGGCTCCGGGCCGCGCATTGGCGCCCGCCGAGAAAGCCCCCGCACTCTCCCACGCCGCATAGATGCGGGATTCGGCTTCGCTGGCGTCAAAGGTCTTTTCCATGGCGTCGGTCCTTCCGTTCGGCGCTCCGTTTATCGCTGCCTTGCGGCGAGGAAAAGGCCGACGGAGAATTTGACCGATTCGCGCGTCTGCGGTTGGAGGTGTCCGGCTTCGTTTCGATGCGGCGGATGTCCGTCCCGGAGGCGCTTGCCGACGTTGCGGAATGAGTGCATTGCTCCTCTGGACTCCGGTCGACACAAGGCTAGGATTCGCGGGGTGACAGTTCGGAAATGCCGATGGACAAGTTTGGCAAGTCGCAACCGGTTCGACGGCTCGAGGACCGGCGATTTCTGACCGGGGCAGGCCGGTATGTGGATGACATCGTCCCCGACGACGCGCTTTACGCGGTCTTCGTGAGGTCGCAGGTGGCGCACGGGCATCTGGCGCCCGTCGAACTTGACGAGGCACGCGGGATGCCGGGCGTGGCTCTTGCGATGGGCAGCGATGATCTCGCGGCAATGGGCGTGGACTACTCGCTAGGGACGACGGTTGTCACGAACAGCGACGGTTCGACTCCGGCCGAGCCGCGTCGCCCGATCCTGGCGGAAGGCAAGGTCCGGTTCGTGGGCGATCCGGTGGCCGTCGTCGTGGCCGAGACGCATGCGCAGGCGAAGGATGCCGCCGAAAGCGTCTTTGCCGACGTGGAGGAACTTGGAGCCAAGCTGGATCTGGCCCCTGGCGGCGAAACGGTCCACGAAGAGGTTCCGGACAATGTCGCTTTCGAGTGGCAAGCCGGCGAAGGCGCAGCCGTGGAAGGCGCAATCGCCGAAGCCGTGCATGTCGTGACAACGCGGGTCGCGGACAATCGCGTCATCTGCAATTCGATGGAGGCACGCGGCTGCTTCGCGGAGTGGGACGGCGAACGCCTGCATTTCTCCTATAGCGGTCAGGGCGTCTGGGGCATGAAGGAGGATCTGATCGCATGTTTCGGGCTCGGGACAGAGCAAGTCAGGGTTACGACGCCCGACGTCGGCGGCGGATTCGGCATGAAGGCCTTCGGCTATCCCGAGTACTTTGCGGTCGCCGCCTGCGCCAAGGCGCTGGGTCGGCCCGTGCGCTGGATGTCCGAACGCACCGAGGCGATGCTGGCCGACAATTCCGGGCGGGACCTGGTCTCTCACACCACGCTCGCCTTCAATGCCGACTTCAGGATCCTGGCCTACAAGGTTGACACGGCATGCAACCTCGGGGCCTACCTTTCGGGCTATGCGCAGCAGATCCAGACAGACCTGTTCTCCAAGGTCGCCATGGGCGTCTACGACGTCCAGGCGGTCGCCCTGAACTGCAGGGGGTATTTTACCAATACCGGTCAGGTCGACGCATACCGCGGTGCAGGACGTCCGGAGGCAATGCTCGCACTCGAGCGTTCGATCGACAATGCAGCCCGCGCGCTCGGCGTTGATCCCCACGAACTGCGGCGGAAGAACTTCATTCCGCCTGCGAAGTTTCCCTACAAGACCGCGATCGCCGAGACTTATGACGTTGGCGAATTCGACCGGGTTCTCACGGCCGCCGAGGCAAATTCCGACCATGCAGGCTTCGCCGCGCGTCGTGCGGAGTCCGAGGCAAGTGGACGTCTGCGAGGGCAGGGTCTCTGCTACTACATCGAATCGATTCTCGGCGACCAGATCGAGGACGCCAGGGTTGTCTTCGAGGAGGACGGAACCGTCAGTCTCTATGTCGGCACGCAATCGAACGGACAGGGGCACGAGACGGTTTTCGCAACGTTCCTGGCCGATCACACCGGCATTCCGGCAGACGCGATCCGCATCGTGCAAGGCGACAGCGATCTGGTTCCGAGTGGCGGGGGGACGGGCGGCTCGCGTTCGGTGACGATGCAGACCGGAGCGACGCTTGCCACCGTGGCGACGATCACGAAGCAGTTCGGCGAGTATCTTGCAGGAAAATTCGAATCCGAAGACGTGGAGTTCGATGACGAACGCTTTCGGATCGAAGGATCGAACGAGACTCCCACGATGCTGGAGGTTGCCGAAATGGCACGGGCGGATGGCAGGACCGACATTCTGGACGTGAAGGAAGATTGGTCCGTCGACAACATGTCCTTCCCGAACGGGGCGCATGTCGCGGAAGTCGAGATAGACCCGGAAACCGGAACCGTGGTCGTGGACCGCTATTCCGTGACGGACGACCTCGGCAACTTGATCAATCCGCTCTTGGCCGAGGGCCAGGTGCACGGGGGCGTTGTCCAGGGCATCGGCCAGGCCATTTGCGAACATGTTGCGTATGACGAGGACGGCCAGTTGCTGACCGCCACGTTCATGGATTACGGCATGCCGCGTGCGTCGGACGTGCCGATGATCGGGTTCGATACAGAAGCTGTTCCCTCGCTCTACAATCCGATGGGCATGAAGGGCTGCGGGGAGGCCGGGACGGTCGGCGCTCTCGGTGCCGTGGCCAATGCGGTGGCGGACGCCATGGCATCTTGCGGCGTGGAGACGGTTGACATGCCATATACGCCCGCAAAGGTATGGCACGCGCTGAATGCACGAGGTGTTGCTGGTTAGAAGTGGTCGTCACGCAATGTCGCGAGAGTGGGTCTTGTTCAAGGACGGGTATTCGCCCTGATCCCGCCTTGCGGGTCCCGGGTCCGTTACGCGAGGACTTTCGATGAGTCTGAGAGCACAGATACGCGATCTGGCCGGCTTCCTCCGCCGGACCGTGCGATCCGTGCAGCAGCACACGCGGGAGCGGGTCGATCATGTTGTTCTTCTCGACGGAACCATGTCATCGCTGGCCGCAGGCGAGGAATCGAATGTCGGCTTGATTTACAAGCTTCTGGAAGAAGTGTCCCGGTCAGGCAGGTTGAGCCTTTATTATGAAGCCGGAACCCAGTGGTCGGACTGGTCGAAGACCCTGGATGTCATAGAGGGCCGGGGAATCAATCGACGGATCCGTCGCGCCTATGGCTGGCTCGCCAGCCGATACCGGCCGGGAGACCGAATTTTCCTGATCGGCTATTCACGGGGCGCCTTCGCGGTCCGGTCATTGGCAGGCGTGATCGACAGGGTCGGCCTCCTGCGGCAGGACGAGGCGATTGAGCGCATGGTGCAGCAAGCCTTTCGCCATTACCAGATCAACAATGGGGGCGAAGCGCGTGAAGTGTTTTCGGATTTGCATTGCAGGCGTGATGTGCCGATCGAGATGATCGGCTGCTTCGACACGGTCAAGTCCCTGGGATTGCGAGCGCCCTTTGTCTGGAAGTGGTCCGAAATCAGGCATTCCTTCCACGATCATCAACTGGGTCACCATATCAGGCACGGGTACCACGCATTGGCCCTTGACGAGACACGCGAAGCCTTTCGGCCGATTCTCTGGGAATGCGAACCGGACCGCGAGGGGAACGTGGAGCAAGTCTGGTTTCGCGGATCGCACAGCGATGTCGGAGGCCAGTTGGCGGGCTACCACACGTCGCGACCGCTCGCGAACATCCCGCTGACGTGGATGCTGGAGCGGATCGAGCGATGCGGCTTGCGGCTGCCGGCGGGTTGGCGGCAAAGATTTCCCACGGACCCCGACGCGCCTTCCGTTGGCACCTGGACGGGATGGGGCAAGATATTTCTCGCACGGAAGAAACGAGTGTTCGGCGCTGATCCGACCGAGTCCGTGCATCCTTCGGCGGAGGGCCGCTCGTTTCTTGCGAGAGAGATTGGCGAGGCGGTTCAGTCCTGACGCCTCACCGCTTGGACACAGGCTTTCGACGTGTCGGGACAGCGCCATGATCGCGCGCAGAAGCTGCCCGGACGTCAGTCAAGTGCGCGGAGAGACGGGATAGGGATGTCCGGTCCGGACGAGGAGGGCGGAAGGCAACGCCGGATTGACATCGTGTCGCGCATTGGAGCGAAATGACGTGTTCTCGCACATTTGCGTTTCACGATTTCGGGTTGATGGGCATGTGCAATCTGCCTAAACGCACCGGATGCAAGGAAGCGCCAATCTCAATGTCATGGTCAAGGCGGCCCGGAGCGCCGGAAGAAGCCTCGCGAAGGACTTTCGCGAGGTTGAGAACCTCCAGGTCTCCTCGAAAGGCGCGGGCGATTTCGTCAGCCGGGCGGACATTGCCGCCGAGGACATCATTCGCGAGATTCTGAGAGAGGCCCGCCCGAGTTATGGCTGGATCGGTGAGGAAAGCGGTGAGGAAGCGGGCAAGGATCCGACACGGCACTGGATCGTGGACCCGCTCGACGGCACCACGAATTTCCTGCACGGCATACCCCACTGGGCGATTTCCATCGCGCTGGAACACAAGGGAGAGGTCATTGCGGCCGTAATCTTCGATCCCGCGAAAGACGAAATGTTCGTCGCCGAGAGGGGTCAAGGGGCTTGGTTGAACTCCCAGCGCCTGCGCGTCAGCAACCGACACAAGATGATCGAATCGGTCTTTGAGACCGGCCTTCCGTTTGCAGACCGGGCTCACCTCCCGGTCATGCTACGGGAAGTGTCCCGGCTCCTGCCAATGACCGCCGGAGTGCGGCAGTTTGGAGCCGCAGCACTCGGATTGGCCTACGTCGCAGCGGGCCGCTACGAGGGGTTCTGGGAGCGAGACCTTCGACCTTGGGACGTCGCGGCAGGCATCCTGCTCGTGCGCGAGGCGGGAGGGTTCGTGGACGGAGTGGTTGCGAACACCGATCCCTTGGTGACTGGAGACCTTTTGGCGGCAAATTCCGAAATTTACGAGGCCTTTGCCAAGGTGATACGCACGGAATGAAATCTAGGTCGTCGCGGCTTCTCCTTTCCAAGGGCATGAACAATTCGCGATGCTTGGCAATGGCCGAAAACGGCCCCATGGTCCTGTCGATCATGCCTTGCTGATTTCGGCCTGCCTTGCGTGTCGATGGCTGCGCAAAAGGGCGAGATTTTGGCGGTTCGCCGCGCTTTTGCCGGAATCGTTTCCTTTCCCATGGTACGGCTCCTGTTGTGAGGCTCCTGTGGTGAGGCCATTGCCGTGCGTGCCGTCCGGCGGCTCGGATTCCGTCGTGCTGCAGCATCGGACGATCCGCGCCTGAGGCGCGTCTCCTGCATCGACCGCGGGTGCGCGGCGGCTTTGCCGGAATCGTTTTCC
>JAJEAC010000195.1 GCA_022824315.1 Silicimonas sp. | reverse complement strand
TCGAAGCACGGCAAGGTCCGAAGCGTGTCGGACCAATCATCAAGAACGTGAACTCTCATGCCTCCGACCCGCTTCAATTGCACGTGCCGTCGACACGTCCCACGCGTCGACCATTTGCCAAGATATGTGCTCAGTACATCGTTCGACGCAATCCGGACGGGTCGGACGCCACCTCGTATCCGCCGCCCGCAAGTCTCGGGCAGACGCCGTTCAGGAACGTGGCCAACCGACTCGGAAGCCTGTAGGAGATCCAAGAGCCACCAGCGGCACCAGGCAACCCATGAACAAGGGCCTTTCCGATCTCAAGAAGCGTCTCGGCGCATGCAACCTCTGCTCCCCGCGCTTCGCGGCAACGGCCACGGGGCATCGACCGCGCCCCGTTGTCTGGTTCGAACCCACCGCCCGCCTTCTTGTCGCCGGACAGGCGCCCGGTCGCCGGGTGCACGAGGTCGGCATTCCATTCAAGGACAGGTCGGGCGATCGCCTCCGTAACTGGATGGGTGTCGACGAGGCGACCTTCTATGACACCTCGCGCGTCGCAATCGTGCCGATGGCATTCTGCTTTCCGGGCTACAGCGCCGGCGGCAGCGACCTGCCACCGCCCACCGTCTGCGCGGAGACATGGAGGGCTCGCGTGCTGGACAGCCTGCCGGCCATCCGGCTGACGCTGCTCGTTGGCGCCCACGCACATGCCTGGCATCTCGGACTCTCCCGCAACGCCCGGGTGACCGAGACCGTCCGTGACTGGAAATCCCGGCTTCCGGATGCGTTTCCCCTGCCCCACCCGTCCTGGCGGAACACGGCATGGCTCAGCGCCAATCCATGGTTTGAGACGGACCTCCTGCCCGAACTCAGGGCCCATGTGCAGCAAGCGCTTGCTTGAAGAACACTCCTTGGGAACGCAGGGACCGACCTTCGTCCGGAACAGTGCACTTCCTTGACCGACCTGAGCCCATGACCAAACGCCGTCACGCCTGCACGATTTGCCCACGACGAAGCATCAATATCCAAGGCTCCGGTCGACGAGATGCAGCAGCGGCTCTCCTGCCTCGCCACGGCGAATGTTCTCGACAATGATCTCGACCGCTGTATCCGGCCGCGTGCCAGACGCGATATGTGGCGTCACGGTGATGCCCGGATGAGCCCAGAAGGGGTGATCGCCCGGCAAGGGCTCTTCGCGAAAGACGTCAAGCGTGGCATGCGCAATGTGGCCGCTGTCAAGCGCCGCGAGCAGCGCGTTGTCGTCGATCAGCGGACCGCGCCCCGGATTGATCAGGATGGCCCCCTTCGGGAGGAGAGCAAGCCGCTCCGAGTTCATGATCTCCTCTGTCGCGGGCGTGAGCGGCAGAAGGAGAATCAGCAGTTCGGCCCTGCGCAGCGCCGCGACGAGACCATCCTCTCCCGACAGGCATGTTACACCCGCGACGTCCTTCGCGCTCCTGCTCCAGCCGGTTACGGGAAATCCCAAGCCCGAAAGCGCCTCTGCCACCGCCTGGCCAAGCACGCCGAACCCCAGGATCGTCAAAGGCCGTTCGCGCGCAAGCGGTGGCAAGTGAGGGTCCCAAACCGCGTCGCGGCGGCATATGTCCCGGTCGATTCCGAGATGATGCCGCAATGCGTGGGCAACACACCATTCGACCATTCCACCGGTCAGTCCCGGATCCACCATGCGCGCGAGCGGCACCTTCAAGGTCTCGTTGGTGACCACGCCTTCCACGCCTGCCCAGAGGTTGATGACCGCCTTGGCGCCCGTGAACGGCGAAAAGTCCTTCATGTCGCTCCACGGTGCATAGACGATGTAGTCAATGGTCTCCGGCGATCGAGGCCTTGTCTCGTGAATGACCTCGGCATCGATTCCGGCATCGGTCAGCGCGGCTGACAAGAGCTCGCCATACTCGTCCCAGTCCACGCGGTGCCCGGAAATCAGGACCCTTATCAATTTCGCCACCTGTAGATGTGCGCAGACTGCACAAGGCCGAAGGCCATCATCAGGACCAGCAGGGCTGATCCGCCATGGGAGACAAGCGGAAGAGGAACTCCAACAACCGGGGCAAGTCCCACGACCATCGAGATGTTCACCAGGACATGAAGGAACAGTGCCGCCGACACGCCCAGGGTAAGAAGCGCCCCAAAGCGATTCTTGTTCCCGAGCGCCGACAGGACGCACACGAAAATGATCAGGCCGTAAAGCGTAAGCAGGGAGAACCCGCCGACGAAGCCAAACTCTTCGGCAAGCGTCGTGAAAATGAAGTCCGTATGCTTCTCCGGCAGGAAGTTCAGGCGTGACTGCGTGCCTTGCATGAAACCCTTGCCGGCCCACCCACCGGACCCCAGCGCAATCTTGGACTGCGTGATGTGATAGCCCGCCCCAAGGGGATCGATCGAGGGGTCAAGGAAAATGTTGATGCGGCGGTACTGGTAGTCTTGCAGGATTTGCCAGTCCGTGCCGCGCGAAGCGAAAACCGTGAACACCATGCCCGCCACCGCGCCGACCACGCCCAGGAAGTACCACCAGCTGACACCGGCGCAGAACATCACGATGCCGCTGCCCACGACCAGGAGAACCGTCGTGCCCAGATCCGGTTGTCTGAAGATGATGGCTGCCGGGACGAGAATCAGGATCAGTGGCACGAGAACCCATTGTGGCCGCGACACGCTCGAGAGCGGCAACCAGTCGTAATAGGCCGCGAGACACATCACGAGCGCGATCTTCATCATTTCCGATGGCTGAAACTGGATGAATCCAAGATCAATCCAGCGCTGCGCACCCATGCCCACGGTACCAAAGAACTCCACCAAGATCAGGAGGACGAGAGCGAAGGCATATGCCAGCCCGGCCACGGAGCGCCAGAACCAGAGCGGTACAAGGCCGATCAACAGCATCAAGGCGAGACCCACCGCAAAACGCACCATATGTGGTTCCGCCCAGCGGGACACGTCCCCGCCCGCCGCCGAAGTCAGCATCAGGAATCCCACCGAGGCAACCGTGGTCAGCAGGACCACAAGCGCCCAGTTGACATGAAGAAGCTTGCGCGCGCCCGTCGGAATGAACCGTACCCTGTACTCGAGAAAGCTCATGCCCTGCTCGCCTCCAAGACCGGTTTCTGGCGCGGGCGCAGCACCATCTCCCGATGCTGCTGTCGAATGGCTTCCCGCTGGTTCGGCGGATAGGCCGTCAGGGGCGGAATGCCCCCGGAAAGCGCATAGAGCAGGATGTCTCGTGCCGGCAGAGCCACGAGCGCACCGCTGCTGCCATGCTCGATGACCACGGCAATGGCATATTTCGGCTTGTCGTAGGGCGCGAATGCAACAAAGAGGCCGTGATCCCGGAGATGCCGGGGAAGCTCTTCGTTCTTCGTGACCCCATGGTCGCGCTCGGCTTCCGAGATGCTGCGCACCTGGCTGGTCCCTGTCTTGCCAGCCATGAGAAACTCTTCGGCAACGATCCTCGCCCTGCGTGCCGTTCCCCTTTGACCATTGACCACATTGAACATGGCCCGTCGGACCAATTGCATCAGGCCTTCAGGCAAATCGATCTCCGCGGCGGGCTCGACCGGTGTCTCGACGCCATCGATCGACTTGATCAAGCGTGGCTTGACCGCCCGCATGCTCGCAATGCGTGCGGTCATGACCGCGAGTTGCAACGGCGATGCCAGCACGTCGCCTTGCCCGATTCCCGCATTCAAGGTCTCGCCCTGAAGCCAGCTTTCGCCACGAACACGCGCCTTCCACTTGATCGACGGCACAAGTCCGGACCTTACGGCCGACACCGGAATGTCAGGGCGCTGCCCCAGCCCGAATTCCGCGCAAAGCTCCGCGATGCGATCGATTCCGACGCGACGGGCAGCCTCGTAGAAAAAAACGTCGCAGGATTGCGCGATGGCCATGTCGAGATCCATCCGACC
Source organism: Silicimonas sp. (assembly GCA_022824315.1). Classification (GTDB taxonomy): domain Bacteria; phylum Pseudomonadota; class Alphaproteobacteria; order Rhodobacterales; family Rhodobacteraceae; genus JAJEFO01. The sequence continues at coordinate 43,014 of JAJEAC010000195.1, read as the reverse complement.
GTGGCCGCCGGATCTCCAGCAATGGAACTTGCGGCCCCCGAACTCCAGGTGTCCAGGGCAATAAATGGTGTCGCGCGGCCCCAGCACGCCAGCCCGCAAGGCCGCCAGCGCGGTCATCATCTTGAATGTGGATCCCGGCGGATACTGCCCTTGAACGGATCTGTCGAACAATGGCACGTAGGCGTGATCGCGGAGCGCGCCATAGTCCTTCACGGAAATCCCGCGCACAAACAGGTTCGGATCAAAGGACGGTGACGAGACCATCGCCCGAAGGCCGCCGGTCTCAACGTCAATGACGACTGCGCTGCCGCTTTCGCCCGCGAGCCGCGCGAGCGCATAGTTCTGAAGCCCATGATCAACGGTCAGCTGCAAGTCGCTGCCCGGGACGGATTCATCGCGACCAAGCTCCCGCATGACACGGCCCGCCGCACTGACCTCGATCCTGCGAAGCCCGGCACGTCCGCGGAGATCGGTCTCGCGCTTGGCCTCGATTCCGATCTTGCCGAACTGGTACCCCGGAATCTGCAGGACGGGTTCCGGCGGTCTCACCCGGGCGAGGTCGCCTTCGCTGACCGGCCCGACATAGCCGACAACATGCGCGAAGTCCGACCCCAACGGATACACGCGCGACAGGCCGACCTCCGGCGTGATCCCGGGCAGGGCGGGTGCATTGACCGCGATTTCCGCGACATCTTCCCAGGCCAGTTGGTCCGCGAGCGTGACCGGCACGAACGGACTCCGGCGATACATCTCCTTCAACGCGCGATCGAGCTTGGTCTCATCAAGCTCTACAAGCCGCCGGACCTTGGCAATCGTCTCCTCCACGTCGCCGGCATCCTCTCGCACGATGACAATCCGGTAGTTCTGACCGTTTTGCGCGACGGGGACCCCGTGCCGGTCAAAGATCTTGCCCCGGCGCGGAGAGATGAGGCGCACGTTGACGCGGTTGTCCTCGGCCAGAAGCTGGTAGTCTTCCGCCTCGTGCACCTGCAGCTGGCGCATCCTCAGCACAAGGGTTCCCAAGAGGGCAAGCTGGCCTCCGCCCAGCAGGAGCGCGCGCCGCGAGATTATTCCGGCACTCTCGTCGGATTCTGCCCACGAGCGATTCATTTTCCCTCTCTCTCAGGGCCGATCCCTGTCCCCGGGATGGAGCTTTCTGATGCCGAGAACGCGCTCGGACAGAAGAACGACAACCGGATAGAACAGGATGGCAAACCCCAAGTGCATGATCGTCACGTCCATGCCGGCGCGACCGGCACCGGACAGCAACAGCATCACGGACTCCACGCCTTTCATCACCAGGATCACAATGGCAATCAACAACCATTCCGTGAACAACGTCACTGCAAACGCTCGTGCGCGTCGTCCGCGAAGGAACTCGCCGGCAAGGACCACCAGGGCCGCCCACAGCCCGGGAGGGCGCATGAACAAAATGTCGGCAATCAGGAAAACCGCTGCAAGAAGAAGCGCAGGAACGTAATCGGGGCGCCTGACGAGCCAGGCAAAGGCAACGACAAGAACGAGTTCCTGACCGGGCACCCAGTCGTCGGGTCCAATGTTCAATGGCAGAAGCTGCACAAACCCCGCAGCGCTTGCCAGCAGGAAGAATCCCGCACGAAACAGCCAGACACGGCTCACGAGATCAGCCATCGGCATTCTCCCCCTCCGCCTGCACGGCCTCGACCGGCGGCAGCAGCGGGCCAACCAGGACCGCCGGAGCATCCAGTTTCTCAACCGGAGGACTGCGAAGCACACGAAGGAATGCCAGTCGGTCGTAGTCGGCAGAAAGCCGCAGCCTCAGGCGGCCGTTGCGGTCCAGCACGACATTTCCGACCAGCAATCCCGCTGGCAGCACGCGGCCAGCACCGGACGAGACGACACGATCGCCCGGCCGCACGTCATCCGGGGCGTCGATGAGTTCAAGGACCGGCAACCTGGAGTTGTCGCCCGAAAGAAGCGCATTCTGCCCCGATGGCTGGATGGTGACGGGGACACGGCTTGTGCTGTCCGTCAAGAGCAGCACCCGGCTTGAACGCTGCCCGACTCCGAGAATCCGGCCGACAAGTCCGAGCCCGTCCGTGACGGCCCAGCCATCTGTTATTCCGTCGCGGACGCGCCCGACATTGAGCAGCACGGAATGCCGGTAGGGGGAACCGCTGTCGGCAATGACCTTGCCCGTGACCACGGTCAGTGCCGGATCCAGCCGGGCCCTGTTCAAGTCCAGCAGCCTGGCGTTCTCCTGTTCAAGTTGCAGCGCCGTCTCTCTCCAGGCCTTCAGCCGGCGAAGTTCATCGCGCAATTCGCGGTTCTGACGCTGAAGAAAGGTGTAGGACTGAATCCGCGTTGCCAGCTTGACCGACTCCGTGACCGGCACGAGCGCCCACTCCAGGTTCGTCACGACGAAATCGACGACAGCAATGCGCATGCGCTCCGCCCGCGATGTGTCGCTCCGCCAAAGAACGAAGCTGGCGAGAAGGACAAACACCAGGCAACCGACGGCCAAGTGCCTGATCGGACGAAAATAGTCGACTTTCTTGTCGTTTCGCCGTGCCACGATCCTACTTTGGCAACATCCCTGTTCCACGCCTATGGTACTTGATCATGCCATCCGATCCGGGAGGAATCGACGCCGCGACATCCACAATGCGGGAATACAGAAAGACGTGCCTCCCCTTCAACTTTCGTAGTCGATCACATGACGCAGCTGTTTTTCGTACTCGAGCGCCGTTCCCGTCCCGATGGCGACGCAATGGAGCGCGTTGTCGGCAACACTCACCGCCAGCCCCGTCTGTTCACGGATCGCCAGGTCAAGCCCGCCTAGGAGCGCCCCGCCCCCGGTCAGCATGACTCCCCGATCCACTATGTCCCCAGCAAGGTCGGGGGGCGTCACTTCCAGCGTCGACATGACTGCATCGACGATCTGCTGAACCGGTTCCTGCACCGCCTCGGCCACCTGACCCTGATTGATCTCGAATTGCGTTGGCACACCGTTAAGCATGTCAATGCCACGGACTTCCATCGACTGGCCACGTCCGTTTTCAGGCATGCGTGCACAGCCGATCGTGGTTTTTATTCTCTCGGCGGTGGCCTCGCCGATCTGGACATTGTGCTTGCGCCGAATGTAGCTCACGATGCTTTCGTCCATGCGGTCGCCACCGACCCTGACCGACATCGCATAGACTATGTCGCTCAGAGACAGCACCGCCACCTCGGTTGTCCCGCCGCCGATGTCGACGACCATGTTGCCCGTCGGATCCGTTATCGGAAGACCGGCCCCCATTGCCGCCGCGATGGGCTCAGCGATCAGTCCGGCCTTTCTGGCGCCGGCCGCCTCAACGGACTGCCGGATCGCACGCTTCTCAACCGGCGTCGCCCCGTGCGGCACGCAGACAATCACGCGCGGCTTCGGAAAGAAGCCGCGCTTGTGCACCTTCTTGATGAGTTCCTTGATCATCGATTCCGCGACATCGAAATCGGCAATGACGCCATCCCGCAGCGGCCTGATCGCCTGGATGCTGCCCGGCGTGCGACCCAGCATCATCCGGGCGTCCTCCCCGACGGCCAGGATCTTCTTCTGTCCGTCCTTCAAGTAGTAGGCCACCACCGAAGGCTCGTTAAGGATGACGCCCTTGCCCTTGACATATACCAGCGTATTCGCCGTGCCGAGGTCAATGGCCATGTCCGAAGAAAACATTCCGCCGATCGCCATGCGTTCTGCCCCAATCTCTTTGGGCCGGCAATCTACCGGCCACCTCGCAATTTTGACTTCCCCACGCGCCGGAAAGTGCCCTTGCGGAGGCGGCGGAAGTCTACTGCGATTTCCCGAACGGGTTCAACTGTTCCCGCCCGCAACTCCCAAATTATAACGCCGGGACCAATGCCGATCGCGTCACGAGATCGAGCGGCGCGAACGGCACGTGCGCTGTGGACAACAGGCCGCCGGGTCCGAATCGACTCTCGGATGCCTGCACCAGCTTGTCACGTCGCTGCCCGGCACGGCGCAATGTCGCTTGCCGTGCCGGCACCCGACGTTCAGACATCAATACATGCGACCACCAATCGGGACATCCTTGTCCGGCTTCAACAACACGACCTCCCCGTCCTCGTCCGGCACTCCAAGTACGAGTATCTCCGACATGACCGGCCCGATTTGACGTGGCGGGAAGTTCACGACCGCGAGCACCTTGCGCCCAGGAAGCGACTCGACATCGTAGTGCCTCGTGATCTGTGCGGAACTCTTCCTGACGCCGAGGTCCGGCCCGAAATCGACCCAGAGCTTGAACGCGGGCTTTCGCGCCTCTGGGAAAGAATCCGCGCGCGTGATCTCGCCGACGCGAATGTCGACCTTCATGAATTCCTCGAAACTGATCGTCAATTTCCAAGCTCCCGGCTTCGGCTGGCGGCCGCGCTGACGGCCCGCGAGACAAGTGCAGGAAATCCCGTGGCATCGTCCATCAGGACGTTCAGCGCAGCCTCCGTCGTCCCGCCTGGCGACGTGACGTTGACACGAAGCTGCCCCGGACCCTCCGGCGAAGCCTCGGCCAGCGCACCCGCACCGGCCACGGTCGAACGCGCGAGGGTAAGAGCCAGCTCAGGCGGAAGACCCTCTGCGAGGCCGGCCGCCGCGAGTGCTTCGATGAGATGAAAGACATAGGCCGGACCGGATCCGGACACGGCCGTGACCGCGTCCATGTCCGCCTCCCGATCCAGACGCACGGTCTGGCCAACGGCAGACAGGAGTCCCTCTCCCCTGTCCATGCCAGCTGCGGAGACCCGACCATTGCCGATGAATGCCGTAATGCCCCGCCCGATTGCGGCAGGCGTGTTTGGCATCGCGCGAATTACCGGAGTCGACGATCCGAGCACCGCTTCGAATCGTTCAAGCGTCGTCCCCGCCGCAACCGACAGGAAGAGGGTGTCCTTGCGTCCCCCGAACTGCCGCACCGACTCCAATGCCGTGTCCATCATCTGCGGCTTGACCGCGACCACAACGATCGCCGGCGAAGCGGGCAGGTCGGCATTCAGGTTCACGTCGGCAAGCGCGCTCAGTTCATCGGAAGGCGCCGGATCGACCACCCAGACGGCGCTCGCGTCCATGCCTTGCCCGATCCAACCCTGAAGCAGTGCCCCGCCCATCTTGCCGCAGCCAAGGAGAACAAGGCCTCGGTGCGCGATATCTCCAAATTCCATGGCGAGCCTCCCTTTCCGGTTCGCCCCCTCCTGTCCCATTCCGGCGCCATGCTGACATCCGGTGTCAAGGAGCCGCAATGGGGAACCGGGTCGCCCGTTCAGCGACCCGGCGCCCCGTGCGTCCGCGATCAGCAAAGGAGGAGACAGTTTTGCGGACGCAGCAATTCCTGTTCAGGCGCGGCCATAGGCCTCCGTCATGGCGACATCCAATGCGCGTTCCGGCGATTCGTTGCCCCATGTGGCAAGTTGAAACGCCGGGTAGAACCGTTCCGCCGCCTGCACGGCGCTCCGGATCATCGTGTCGACCTGCTCGGCGCTCGCGGACTGGTCTCCGGCAAGCACGAGGCCGTATCGCCAAGCCATCAGCTTCTGGGACTGCCAGAACGCAAACGCTCCTGACCAGCACATGTCATTGGTCCGATTCAGCACCTCGTAGAGCGCGCCCATCCTGTCCGTTGGCGGATCGATCTCGAATGTGCAGATCAATCGCAGGGTCTCGTCCTGCGGAGACCAGGCAAGGGTAATTGAATACGTCCGCCATTGCCCTTCGATCGCCATTGCGATCTGGTCTTCCGCAAACCGGTCGAACTCCCATTCGTGACGCTCGGCCACGTGTTCGACAATGTCGATCGGGTGAAGGTCTTCCGTGATGTACTGCTCGGTCAGCGACATGCGCTCTCGCCCCATCTTGCGTGCCTGACGGTTGATCCCACCACGGCTTGCCTTGAATTCAAGACTCGGTGGGCCCTGTCAACCACCTTGCGAGATATGGTGTTCCGAAAGCGAGGACCTGTAAAGCGAAATCTTGTCCGGATTCAAAATAAGGTGAAACGAGCGGCCGGATTCGCCAATGACACCCCGTCCTTGCGCCGAATCCTGCGGAGGCCGAAGCGAAGGCGGCGCGGCGGCCGTGCCCAGCCGCCCGGCAAGGACGCCCGGCGACGCTTGCCGCACGGGTCAACAAGGCCGTTCGCGCGACGATCGGATCCTGCGACCACGACGCCGCGCCAGCGGACCTGCCACGGCGGGTCGAGGGTCAGGACTTCTTGCGCTTGCGGGCCTCCAGCGCCTCGACCCGTGCCCGGAGCGCTTCGTTCTCCGCGCGCGCCTTCTCGGCCATTGCCCGCACGGCGTCAAACTCCTCGCGGGTCACGAGATCACGACCGGCGAGCCATCGATCAAGCAAGCCCTTCACGACCGTCTCGAACTCGTCCCGGGCACTGCGGGCGACTCCCATCGAATTCATCATGAGCTGTGCGAGATCGTCCAATCTCTGGTTTCGGGTCTGCATGCCTGTACCTCGTCCAGCTTGATCACGTCCCGGCATCTATAGGTTGCGAGCGCGCGCTTCACAAGGTTGACGCAACCTCGCAGCAATGCCACGAACGCGAGTCATGCAACACGGAATTCCGTTCCCCGACATTTCGCCGGTCTTGGTCGAGATTCCCCTAGGTCCGGTCGATCTGCCGATTCGCTGGTATGCTCTCGCCTACATCGCGGGAATCCTGGTCGGCTACTGGCTCCTCCGCCGAACCATCAGGCGTACGCAACTGTGGAAGGACGACTCCCCGCCACTTGACCGCAAGCAGCTTGATGACCTCCTGGTCTGGCTGATCCTCGGCGTCGTCCTGGGAGGACGCCTCGGATATGTCCTGTTCTATAGCTGGGGAAAGATACTGGAAGATCCCCTTTCGATCCTGCGCGTCTGGGAAGGTGGCATGTCGTTTCATGGCGGTCTGCTGGGCGTTGCCGTCGCCGCGACCGTCTTCGCGCGCAGGCACGATCTACCCCTGATCGGACTCGCGGACGGGCTGGCACTCGCGACACCCCCGGGGCTGTTCCTTGGCCGCATCGCGAACTTCATCAACGCGGAACTCTGGGGAAGGCCAACGGACTTGCCTTGGGGCGTGATTTTCCCGGGCACCGCCGCGCAGAACTGTCCCGGCGTCGAAGGCGCCTGCGCAAGGCACCCGTCGCAAATCTACGAAGCGGGACTTGAAGGCTTGGTTCTCGGAGCCCTTCTTCTTTGGCTTGCCTACGCACGAGGCTGGCTCAAGCGGCCCGGTTCGATTGTCGGCCTGTTCATCGCGGGCTACGGCGCGTCTCGCTTTGCAGTGGAGTTCTTCCGGCAAGCCGACTCCCAGTTCATGACGGCGGACAATCCCATGGGGCATGTCGTCTCCGCCGGACCGGTCGGGATGTCCATGGGCCAGTTCCTGTCCCTGCCAATGATCGCCCTCGGGCTGCTCGCACTCTGCCTTGCCTTCAGATCCCGGCCGTGAACGCAGCCCCTGGTCCGTCCGCCCATCCGCGCCGAAGCTGCAAGTCGGCATCGACCGCTCCTGCGAAGATGGCTTGGCCTGGACATTCACTCGACGAGGTTCGGCTTCCGCGGCACGGCCCGCCCGCTTGCAAGGGGCGCGATTTCGGATGACCGAACTGGAGAAGCGCCTCATCCAGAGGATCCGCAGCACAGGCCCAATGACCGTGGCGGACTACATGCACGACTGCCTGCTGCATCCCGAATTCGGATACTATTCCACGCACGATCCCCTCGGCGTGTCGGGCGACTTCACCACGGCACCGGAAATCAGCCAGATGTTCGGCGAACTCCTGGGGCTGGCGCTCGTGCAGGCTTGGTTCGACCGCGAGGCGCCGCGGCCGGCGTGCCTGGCCGAGCTTGGCCCCGGACGGGGCACGCTCATGGCAGACATGCTTCGGGCCAGTCGGACAGCGCCCGAATTCGCTGACGCCGTTTCCGTTCACCTCGTGGAAGCTTCACCGGTCTTGCGCGACGCGCAACGGAAGGCGATTGACGACCCTCTGCATCACCACGACACGATCGAGAGCCTTCCCCGCATTCCCCTGTTTCTCGTCGCGAACGAATTCTTCGACGCACTTCCCGTCCGCCAGTTTCAGCGAGACGGCGCCATGTGGCGGGAACGCATGGTTGGCGTTGGCAACGACGGCACCCTGACCCTGGGCCTTTCGGACCCGGTCAGTCCCGCTTCTCTGGCCGACCGGCTGGGCGACACGCGCGACGGTGACATCGTCGAGATCCGGCCGTCCGCAAGTGTCATTGCAGGCGACGTCGGGGCGCGAATCGCCGAATTCGGCGGCGTTGCGCTGGTGGTCGACTACGGCGGCCAACGTTCGCTCGGCGACACGCTGCAGGCCGTCAAGGCACACAGGAGCGTGCCGCCGCTGACCGATCCCGGCACGGCGGACCTGACCGCCCACGTGGACTTCGAGGCGATTGCACGTGCCGCCCGTCCTGCGGCTCATACGCAGGTGATTCCCCAGGGCGAGTTCCTAGAACGTCTCGGAATAGCCCGGCGCGCGGAGAGATTGGCCGCAAGGCTGACGGGGTCCGCTCTCGAGAGCCATGCCGCCGCATTTCGCCGCTTGACGCATGAAGATGAAATGGGAACGCTCTTTCGGGCAATGGCCCTCTACCAGGACGGTGCGCCGTTGCCACCCGGATTCACGGCATGACGATCGAAATCATCACGTCCGAAGCCCTCGCACAGTTGCGCCATGGCTTCTTCACGCGGAAGGGCGGCGCATCCACCGGCCTCTTCGCCAGCCTGAATTGCGGCTATGGCTCAACGGACGGCAAGGAAACCGTGTCAATCAACCGGATTCGGGCAGCCGACGCTCTTGGCATCTCGCCGGAACGCCTGGCCACGGTTCACCAGGTGCACTCGGCCACGGCGCTGGCAGCGGAAGGCCCCTTCGGTGTGCAGCCAAGAGCGGACGCGATTGCAACGGCGACGCCGGGCCTTGGCCTCGCCATACTGACTGCCGACTGCCAGCCCGTGCTCCTTGCCGACACCGCCGCACAGGTGATCGGCGCCGCGCATGCCGGTTGGCGCGGCGCCCTGGACGGAATCCTGGAAGCCGCGGTCGGTGCAATGGAAGGCCTCGGTGCGCGCCCTGCCGACATCACTGCCGTGATCGGCCCGTCAATCAGCCAGCGCGCGTATGAGGTGGGTCCGGAATTCCTTGAACGCTTTGTCGACGACGACCCGGGAAACACGCGGTTCTTCGCGAACGGACGTGACGACCGCCTTCAGTTCGACCTTGTCGGCTACAGCCTCCGACGTCTCCGCAATGCGGGCATCGGCAATGCGCAATGGACCGGGCATTGCACGTTTTCCGATCCGGACCGCTTCTTTTCCTACCGGCGAAGCCAGCATCGCAGGGAACCGGACTACGGCCGCCAGATTTCTGTCATCCGCCTGTGAGGGCGAGGGAGGCGCCGCTCCCCGAAGCCCTGGGCGGCACGGGTGCCACGATCCATGGTCCGCGCGTCATGCAATTTCGGCCTGCCGCTCCTCGAGCACGTCGAAGGGCACTGCGGGTTCATCCTTGGCACACCGAATCACGAGGGATGTCTTGACCGAGATCACGTTTGGCGCCGACGTCAGTTCATCGGTCAGGAAACGCTGAAAGGTCGAGAGATCGGGGGCCACGCATTTCAGGATGAAATCCACTTCGCCGTTGAGCATGTTGCACTCTCGGACAAGGGGCCAGTTCCGGCAACGCGTCTCGAAGGCGCTCAGGTCCGCTTCTGCCTGGCTTTGCAGCCCAACCATGACAAAGACCTGCACTTCGAAACCCAGTGCGCGAGAATCAACAAGGGCGTGATAGCCCTGAATCAGCCCCTGGTCCTCAAGCGCCCGAACCCTGCGAAGGCAAGGCGGGGCGGAAATGCCCACCCGTCGAGCCAACTCGACGTTGGTCATGCGGCCATTGGCCTGCAATTCCGCAAGTATCTTTCGGTCGATGGCGTCGAGCCTTTCACCTGGCATGATCATCTGCTCCCTCGTCTGCAGAATCTTACCGGACTGCGTGGATTCGCGCAATAATGTGTCGCAATTGCGCAATTTCGTTAGCCTCACCCTCGCAATTCATGGTCCGGCGCCCTTCGAAACGCTCTCAAATCCGAGCACCTCCTTCAGCCATGACCACCCGCCATGCCGCGTCGGAACCCTGCGGGCGGAATGCTCGCGCACCGAGGGATTCCGGCGAAGCCTCGGTACCAAAGGCACTTTCGATGAACGGGTTCCCGGACTATATCGGTCCGGCATTCTTCCTGGGAGACACCTGCCTTGAACAACACGCGACACACGAAAGTACTGATCATCGGGTCGGGCCCGGCAGGCTACACTGCCGCCGTCTACGCGAGCCGTGCGATGCTCGAACCTCTTCTGGTCCAGGGCGTGCAGCCGGGCGGTCAGCTCATGATCACGACCGACGTCGAAAACTGGCCGGGCGAAAGCAGCATCCTGGGCCCGGGCCTGATGGCGAACATGGAGGAGCATGCACGCGCTGTCGGCACCGAAGTCGTCTCTGATCACATTCAGTCGCTCGACCTCTCATGCAGGCCCTTCCGCGCGAACGGCGATACGGGAACCATCTACATGGCCGACACCGTCATCCTGGCGACGGGCGCCCAGGCAAGATGGCTGGGCCTTGCCTCCGAGGAGGCCTTCAAGGGTTTTGGAGTCTCGGCCTGCGCCACATGCGACGGATTCTTCTTTCGCGGCCAGGACGTCGTTGTCGTCGGCGGAGGCAACACGGCTGTCGAGGAAGCACTCTTTCTGACCAACTTCGCGTCCAAGGTCACCGTGGTCCATCGCCGGGACGAACTGCGCGCCGAGAAGATCCTTCAGCACCGGCTCTTCAACCACGAGAAAATCGAGGTCCTCTGGGATCATACACTGGATGAAGTCGTTGGACCAAAGGAGCCGAAGTCCGTAGAGGGCGTGCAGGTGAAGCACGTGAAGACTGGAGAGATTACCAAGATCCCCTGCAAGGGGGTTTTCATCGCCATCGGCCACACGCCTTCGAACGAGCTGGTCAAGGACAGCCTCGAACTGCACAGCGGCGGTTACGCCGTGACCGCACCGGATTCGACGGCCACGTCCGTCCCCGGCGTGTTTGCCGCAGGTGACATCACCGATCACGTGTATCGACAAGCCGTCACCTCGGCCGGGATGGGCTGCATGGCCGCGCTGGAGGCCGAGCGCTTCCTCGCCGAGCAGGGGCGCGATGCGGACATCGCTGCCGAGTGACCGCAGGCAGGGGCGAGTCCGGTTGACCTGGCGACCCGGCGAAATCGGATGTCCGGAGCCGCATTCCGCTCGTGACACGGAAGGTTCGAGACCGCAGAACAACTTGCTTTCCCTGCATGCCGATGGATAGGGAAAGCACTCTAGGAAATGCACCGGATCAGTCATGCCGACTTCGAATCACTCCCCCATTCCGGAACTGCTTGTTCCGTGGAGCACGGCGCCGGAACTCAGGAAAGAGGCGGCGGGGCTGCCAAGCTGGGATCTGACGCCGCGCCAGATCTGCGACCTCGAACTCCTGTTGAACGGCGGGTTCCATCCCTTGCAGGGCTTCTTGGGCGAAGACGACTACGACAGCGTCGTCGACAGGATGCGGCTTGGCGACGGATCGCTATGGCCAATACCTGTCACGCTTGATGTCTCGGAGGGCTTTGGCGACGGCGTCACGCTCGGCAGCAACATTGCCCTTCGTGATCAGGAAGGCGTGATTCTCGCAACCATGAACGTCACTGACCGGTGGCGCCCGGACAAGTCGCGGGAAGCGAAGAAAGTCCTCGGTGCCGATGACCTTTCGCATCCTGCGGTCAATTACCTGTATCACGCTGCCGGCCCGGTGTATCTGGGCGGGCCGGTGACCGGTCTCCAGCTTCCCGCACATTACGACTTCAGGGTGCGCCGGGACACGCCAAACGAGCTTCGCGCATATTTTCGGAAGCTTGGCTGGCACCGCATCGTTGCATTCCAGACCCGCAATCCGCTGCACCGCGCGCATCAGGAACTGACGTTTCGGGCAGCGCGGGAAACAGCCGCGAATCTCCTGATTCACCCGGTCGTGGGCCTGACGAAGCCCGGTGACGTCGACCATTTCACGCGTGTGCGATGCTATGAAGCCGTGCTCGACAAGTACCCGTCCTCCACGGCAGCAATGAGCCTGCTGAACCTCGCGATGCGGATGGCTGGCCCGAGAGAAGCGGTCTGGCACGGGCTCATCCGCAGGAATCATGGCTGCACTCACATGATCGTTGGCCGCGACCACGCCGGTCCCGGAAAGAACTCGGTGGGCGAGCCGTTCTATGGGCCCTACGACGCACAGAACTTGTTTGGCGAGCTTGAAGACGAGATCGGCGTCGAAATGGTGGACTTCAAGCACATGGTCTACGTGCAGGAACGCGCCCAATACATGCAGGCCGACGAGATCGAGGACGGACTGACCGCCCTGGACATCAGCGGGTCCGAACTCCGTCGCCGGCTGCGCGAAGGCCTTGAATTGCCGGAGTGGTTCACCTTTCCCGAAGTCGCAAGAGAACTCCGACGCCGCTACCCGCCCCGCTCCCAGCAGGGCTTCACGGTCTTCTTCACCGGATTTTCCGGATCAGGGAAGTCGACGATCGCGAATGCCCTCCTGGTCAAGCTCATGGAGATGGGAGGGCGTCCGGTCACGCTGCTCGACGGAGACATTGTCCGCAAGAATCTCTCGAGCGAACTGGGATTCTCGAAGGACCACCGTGACCTGAACATTCGCCGCATTGGCTTCGTCGCGTCTGAAATCACGAAGAACGGCGGGATCGCCATCTGCGCCCCGATTGCCCCCTATGCCGCGGCGAGGCGGGCCGTGCGCGAACAGATCGAGAATTTCGGTGCCTTCGTCGAGGTGCACGTGGCCACGTCCATCGAGGAATGCGAGCGACGTGACCGGAAGGGGCTGTACAAGCTCGCACGGGACGGCAAGATCAAGGAGTTCACCGGAATTTCGGACCCCTATGACGTGCCGGAGAACCCGGAACTGAAGCTTGAGACCGAAAGCGTCGAAGTCGATCACTGCGCGCAGCAGGTGCTCCTGAAGCTGGAGCAGATGGGCCTGGTCGCTGCATGACATGCTGCTGCCGCTGTCCGGCGGATGTCGAGGACCGCGGCTGGAGAGACCGGACTGCCGACAGATCCCCGTGAAACGGGCCTACGCTGCTTGAACGGGTTCGAGCGAGGCGCCAAGCTCTGCCATGAGCGCCGCATATGTCGGAAACGACGTGGCGACCGGCGCGGCGTCGTCCACCGTCACGGCGTCCTTCGCGCCGAGGCCGAGTGTCAGAAACGACATGGCAATGCGGTGATCAAGACGCGCCTCGACACGCGCCCCGCCCGGCACGCCCGTTGGGCCCATGCCCTCGACTTCCCACCAGTCCTCGCCTTCCCTGACGGTCCCGCCAGAGGCACGAAGACCGGTTGCCATCGCATCGATCCGGTCACACTCCTTCACCCGGAGTTCCCCTACACCCCGCATGATGGTGCGCCCCTCGGCGAATACGCTGACAATCGAGAGGATGGGGTACTCGTCGATCATGGACGCCGCGCGTTCAGGTGGAACCTCGATACCCTTGAGTTCCGGGGAGAAGCGTGCACGGATGTCCGCAACCGGCTCCCCCCCTTCCTCACGCTCGTTTTCGAAGGTCAGGTCGGCCCCCATGTCGCGGAGCGTGGCATAGAATCCGGTCCGGGTCGGGTTGATCCCGACATCGGGCACCAGCACGTCCGATCCCTCGACGATCAGGGCGGCCGCCACCGGAAAGGCCGCGGAAGACGGATCGCGCGGCACGGAGATGACTTGCGGCCGAAGCTCAGCATGGCCCTTGAGCGCGATGACGCGCCCGCCAGCACTTGCATCGACGTCGATGCCGGCACCGAAACCTCTGAGCATTCGTTCGGTATGGTCACGCGTGGCTTCCCGCTCGATCACGACCGTTTCGCCGGGCGCGTTGAGCCCTGCGAGGAGAATGGCGGATTTCACCTGCGCGGACGCCACCGGCATGGTGTAGCTGACGGGCACCGGATCCATCGCGCCCGTGATCGTCATCGGCAGCCGGCCTCCGGACTGGCCAACAGCCCGCGCCCCGAACTCGGCAAGTGGTTCGGTGACCCGATCCATCGGACGCGAACGGAGTGATGAATCACCTGTGAAGGTTGCCGTGATCGGCGTGGTTGCCATCGCGCCCATGACAAGGCGCGCACCCGTCCCGGAATTCCCGCAGTCGATCACGTCCGCAGGCTCTCGGAAGCCACCCACGCCCACGCCGTGAACCGACCAGCCGCCCGCGCCGGTATCGACCACTTCGGCACCGAATGCGCGCATCGCGGCGGCGGTGGCCAGCACGTCCTCGCCTTCGAGGAGCCCCCCGATCCGCGTTTCGCCAACGCACATTGCACCGAGAATCAGCGAGCGATGCGAAATCGACTTGTCGCCCGGCACGTGCGCTTCTCCCGTCAACGCACCGGATCGACGCGCAGTCATGGGTTCAGGTGCACAACTTCCTGACATCGGCATTCCTTCATCATTCCCGGCTCCATAGACCAGAGCATGACAAGGGTCCACCGTCACCCATGTCGCACTGCCGCAACGCAAGCCAGGACATGGTGATCGCGCACCATGCCGTCACGCATCGGGCTTTCTGAAGGTGAGATAGGTAGGCGTCCGGCCTTCCCGCACCGCCTTCTGCTCGTAGCGTGTCGGCAACCAATCCTCCCACGGCTTTCGCCAGTCGTCGGGACGTGCGGCCTGCCAGACAAATCCAGCCTTAGGCACTTCTTCCATGGCCTGGCGCACGTAATCCGGAATGTCTGTCGAGATCCTGAATTGGGCACCCGGCACCAGTATCGAAAAAAGGGGGGCCAGGTATTCCGGTGTCACGAAGCGCCGCCTGTGGTGCTTCCTCTTCGGCCAGGGATCCGGATAGAGAAGGAATGCCTTGGTCACGGACTGGTCGGGCAGCACGTCCATCAGGTCGCGTGCATCGCCCGGATGTATCCGGATGTTCCTGACCCCGGTCGACCTGATCTTGCCAAGCAGCATTGCCACGCCGTTGATGTAGGGCTCTGCCGCGACAAGACCGACACCCGGGTTTCGTACGGCTTGGTGGACCAAGTGCTCGCCGCCGCCGAATCCCACTTCCAGCCAGACAGGGCGGTCGCCGAACGTTGCCTTGAGATCCAGTTTTCTGCGCGCGGGATTCTCGTCCCGGTTGACGCCTGTCAGGCCAACCTGCACGAGATCATCAAGATAGCACTTCTGGCTTGCACGCAAGGCACGGCCGCGAACGCGTCCGTACAAGTTGCGCCGAGGCGTATCGGAGGGAGGATTGCGGGCCATGGGCGCATTTCGCAAGCGGGTGCGCACCCGTCAAGTCTTGCCATTCGCGGAAGTCAGCAATAGGAACGGATCATGAACGCCCGCGACATCGGATTTTGCGGAGAGACCCTGACGCTGCTCCCGTCTGGCGCCTTGCATTGGGCGTCGAGAGGGCTTTTGGCCGTCGCGGACCTGCACCTTGGCAAGTCAGAGCGGATTGCCCGGAGAAGCGGAACGCTTCTGCCTCCTTATGACACCGAAGAGACGCTCGCACGTCTCGCTGCGGACGTGGATGCGTTTCGGCCGGACGTCGTGCTGTGCCTGGGCGACAGTTTCGACGACCTCGCGACCGCCGATGCGCTTTCCGCGACGATCCGAGCGAAGGTTTCCCACCTGCAGGAAAGCAGGCAGTGGATTTGGCTCGAAGGCAACCACGACCCCGGTCCTGCAAATCTGGGCGGCTCGCACCTGCACGAGATTCGGCTCGGTCCATTCGTTTTCCGGCACATTGCAGAAAGCGGCGCCGAGCCGGGAGAAATCTCCGGCCACTTCCATCCAAAGGCGCGCATCCGCGGCACGTCCCGACCTTGCTTCATGGTTGATGAGGCACGGCTGATTCTGCCCGCCTATGGTTGCTACACGGGAGGTCTCGACTGGACGGCATCCGCGCTGCGCGACCTCTTTCCACGACATGCAATGGCGTATCTCACGGGGACACAGGTATTGCCGGCGCCCGTCCCGAATACGCAGTGAACAGTGCGCCAGCCGTCAGCGAACCCGGCGGCAATTCCTGCCGACGCCCTTCTTGCAAAGACGCGTCATCATCGCCAGGCGCAAGAGAGCGATTTCAGCGGCAAGCCAAGCCTCCCGGGCACACCGGTCGCTCCCACTTTGAAGCAAGCATCATCGCGGTCCAGCTGTCCAGGGATTCACGGTTTCGACCCCGGCGTTTCGAAACTCACCGATGCTCCTCGTCACGACGGCGAGGCCGCGGGTGAAGGCCGCTGCCGCGAAGACCGCGTACGGAACATGGCCTACAAGCGCCTCGCCCTGCTGCCGCTTGTTCTCCTTGACCTTCGCGCATGCCTGTGCACCGGCGAGGGTCCAATCCACGCCTCGATCCTCGAACAATTCACCAAGAAGATCGTGGCAGCCGCCGACAAGACTGCGTCGGCGCCAGCCGGGAGCCAGTCGGCCAATGCCGTCAAGCACCTCGCAGTCAGAAACCGACGCGAGGCCAACGCCCTCGTCGGCAATCGAACCAAGAAATTTGACAACCCGTGGTTCGGGCCAGGGCCGCATCATCCCGGTGGCCGCGTTCGTGCCTGTGAACCACGCGGGCGAACCTGACCTTACTGTCCTTCGCTGACCAACGAAAGCGGCCTGAATCCGCAACGTACCGGGGGTGAAAAGTCGATTCCGTGATCCACTCCAAAATGTCGGGCGAACGCTTCGGACGGTTTCGAGCGATGCTCAGCCTTCGTACGCTGCTCATGGATCAGTCGGCGGACCAGTTCGTCCATCGATACTTCGGTCTGACGGAATTCGCGCTGGAGCAAAGCTTTGTCTCCTGGATCAATGTCACGGACGATGATGCTTGTGGTCATGCCGGCATCTCCACTTCGATCAGGCAGTCGCTCGCCGACAAACCTGCCATCAAGTCATGCAATCAAGCTCAGGGGATCACGGCTGCGCAGAGGCCGGAACATGTCTGCAGGCAATTCAGGCGGTCAAGCCTTCCGGTTCCGGAATGCCGTTCGAACGGCAGCACGCCGTCACTGTATTCGCAAGCAGGCAGGCGATGGTCATCGGCCCGACACCACCCGGTACGGGCGTGATTGCACCGGCCACCCGTGAAGCGCGTTCGAAGTCGACGTCGCCCACAAGCCGCGTCTTGCCTTCGCCCCTTTCCGGCGCGTCGACCCTGTTGATGCCCACATCGACCACGGTGGCCCCGGGCTTGATCCAGTCGCCTTGAACCATCGCAGGGCGCCCGACGGCGGCCACGACCACGTCCGCCCGCCGCACGACTTCCGGCAGATCTCTTGTTCGCGAATGTGCGACCGTAACCGTGCAGCTATCGCCAATCAGCAGCTGCGCCATCGGCCTGCCCACGATGTTGGACCGGCCGATTATCACGGCATCCAGCCCTGACAGGCTTCCGTGGTGGTCCCTGAGCATCATGAGGCATCCAAGCGGCGTGCAGGGCACCATCGATTTCCGGCCGGTTCCGAGACGCCCTACATTGGAAATGTGGAAACCGTCCACATCCTTTGCCGGATCAATGGCATTGACAACGAGGTCCTCATTCAGATGTTCAGGAAGCGGCAACTGCACCAAGATGCCATGTATGGAAGAGTCGTTGTTCAATTGATCAATCAGCGCCAGCAGTTCGCGTTCTGACGTGTCTGCTGCAAGCTTGTGTTCGACGCTCTTCATTCCGGCCTCGACCGTCGCCTTGCCCTTTGAACGCACGTAGACCTGGCTTGCCGGATCCTCGCCCACCAGCACCACTGCAAGGCCGGGTGCAATTCCGTGCTCGCTTGCCAGCCGTGTCACGTGGTCCTTCACTTTGCCGCGCACGACGGCCGCGAATTCCCTGCCATCAATTATCTTTGCACCCATGAATACCTCCCGACCGAGTCATGCAGTGGATTATCCGTGTATCCATTTGCCAGATGCCGGGAAACCGGCAATTCGGGCAACGCAAGCGCCTTCATTCCGGTTCCCAAGCACATCTTTCGGACACGTGGAGGCGCACGATGTCGCCCTGCGTCAAGCATCCTTCACGCTCAACCCATGCAATTGCGCCCCGAAGTCCTCGGACATCCTGAACGACTTGCCCCGCCCGGGAAGCGCTGCCTTATCCGTCATGGCAGGGAACTGGCAAGGCCGGTACTCTCCAATGCGGCATTTCAGGTTCTTGAGAGCCCACTGGGTCAGCCATGCGCCATCGACTGCACGAATCTTCAAGAACTCGGGACGCCGGATTCCGACAGAATGTGCCGGAACCGCGTGAGCAGGATGGAGGACAGCACCGCCTGGGCGGCAACGGCTTCCGGAAGCCGTGCACAGGCAGCGAACTGCAGCAGCCACGCTTCCGCCAAAGGGGCTAAGCCGTCGGTTCCGGTTCGAGATCGGGTTCCTTGCCGTCCCCGGACCTCTTGCGTGGTCGCGTCTTTGGAATGGCGGTGACGCTCGCCGTGCCGCTCGCATCGGTCGAATCGTCTGCATCATCGTCGGCACGCTTCAGCGGCTTGCCTTCGATAACGTCCGTGATTTCGCTGCCAGTGAGCGTTTCATATTCCAGCAGCCCGTCGGCAAGTCGCTCTAGCTCGCCCAATTTCTTGGTGAGAATGTTCCTGGCCGTTTCGTACCCCTCATCGACGAGTTCCTTCACCTTTTCATCGATGCGCTTCTGCATTTCCTCGGAATGGGCCTGGCCGGACTGGAACGCGCCAAGGTAGCTATGCTGCTCGTAAGAATAGTCGACCATGCCAAGTTCGTCCGCGAAGCCGAACTGGGTCACCATGGCACGCGCGATCTTGCTTGCCTGCTGAATGTCGGAGGCGGCGCCGCTGGTGATGTCGTCCTTTCCGAAAATCAGTTCCTCGGCTGCGCGGCCTCCCATGGCCATGGCAATCTTCGACTTGTACTTCCGGAACGTGACCGAGAGCTGGTCCCGTTCCGGCAAGCTCAGCACGAGGCCAAGCGCCCGGCCTCGTGGTATGATGGTGGCCTTGTGTATCGGATCGTGCTGCGGAACGTTGAGACCCACGATAGCGTGTCCGGCCTCGTGATAGGCGGTCAGCTTCTTTTCTTCCTCAGTCATGACCATCGAGCGCCGTTCAGCACCCATCATGACCTTGTCCTTGGCATTCTCGAAATCATCCATCGTGACGAATCGCCGACCGACACGGGCCGCCATCAACGCCGCCTCGTTCACGAGATTCGCGAGATCCGCCCCGGAAAAGCCGGGCGTGCCGCGCGCGATGACGCGAAGATCGACATCCGGACCCAAGGGGATCTTGCGTGCATGCACGCCCAGGATCTTCTCACGGCCCTTGATGTCGGGGTTGGGCACCTGGACCTGCCGGTCAAAACGGCCAGGACGCAAAAGCGCAGGATCAAGCACGTCGGGACGGTTTGTCGCCGCAACGATGATGATGCCTTCGTTCGCCTCGAAACCGTCCATTTCGACCAGGAGCTGGTTCAGTGTCTGCTCCCGCTCATCATTGCCGCCGCCGTAGCCAACGCCACGGCTACGACCCACGGCGTCGATTTCGTCTATGAAGACAATGCACGGCGCGTTCTTCTTTGCCTGCTCGAACATGTCACGGACGCGACTGGCACCAACGCCCACGAACATCTCGACAAAGTCGGATCCGGAGATCGTGAAAAACGGCACCCCGGCCTCGCCCGCGATCGCGCGTGCCAACAGCGTCTTGCCGGTGCCCGGAGGACCAACCAAGAGCGCACCCTTGGGAATCTTCCCCCCAAGCCGCGAGAATTTCTGCGGATTGCGAAGAAACTCCACGATTTCCTCGAGTTCCTCCTTCGCTTCGTCGATCCCGGCAACGTCATCGAACGTGACGCGCCCGTGCTTTTCGGTCAGCAGCTTGGCGCGGGACTTGCCGAACCCCATGGCTCCGCCACGTCCGCCGCCCTGCATCCGGTTCATGAAATAGATCCAGACGCCGATCAGCAGGAGGAATGGCAGGAACGACCAGAAGATCGCCATGAAGCTCGACTGCTTCTGCGGCTTGGCGTCAAAGGACACGCCGTTGCTGACCAGGAGTTCCGTGGTTTCCGCACCTTCAGGCTGAATCGTCACGTATTCGCGGCCGTCGCCGCCGCGGAAGGTGATCTTTTCGCCATCTATCGTTGCCGCCGTTACGCTGCCATCCGAAACCCGGTCAACGAATTCGGAATAGCTGACCGTCGTGTTGCTCAGGCTGGGCTGGCCTCCCGAAACGAGATTGAACAGCGCCAGCACAAGCAGGAACAGGACAATCCAGAAGGCGATGTTACGCATATTTGTCAACGGAAGCTCCCTCGGCCTAGTCGTGGTGGATCATTCAGATCCGTTCGGTCTCCAAGTCAAATAGCAATCAGGGCGGATTCTTCAACGTGATTGCAGAAATTCGTCGAATTTGCCGCGACCCGTTGCCTTCGCGGTCCATTCGCCGGCAAACCCCGCAACAGGCGCAGCCACAAGCGTTGCGCCTCTCCAGATCGCGGGTGACGCAAGAAGGCTTTGGCGCGGCATCCCCGTATCGCGCCACGGCGTGTCCTTGACGGACTCACCAAGCGCACGCACCTCGAGATCGTCCGCATGCGGACCTCTCAGGATCCAGCGGCCATCCCATGGCTGATCGGTTGGACCGAACACCTCCTTCACCGCGTTGAATTCTCGCGAGATGCGCCATGGACCCGGACCGCCGCGGCCGCCGGACCCACGCGTAATGATGCAGCCCGCAAGCGTGTGCCGTCCCTCGTCCTGCAGCGCATGATCCAGTTCAAGCATCGCGTCCGAACGTGGCGGATACTTGCCCCCACCCACCCAAGTCAGTGAATGGCGGCGCAGGCGGAACAGGATCTCTCGCGGAACGCGATGCCCGGGCCCGGGTGCGTCCGCCGCCAGGATCACGTCGCCGTGCTCTTCCGATGCCATCCGGGCGGCCTCACGGCGAACGTAATGCTCGAGCGCCTCCCTCGCCGCGCTCATGTTCCTGGCGACTTCGGCCAACGTGCCAGCATCGATGCCAAGCTTGGACAGAGCCTTCAATCTGTCCCGTGCACGGACCCGTTCGAATTTCGGATCGTCGTTGGACGGGTCCTCAATCCACGAAATGTCCCGGCGCACAAGGTACTCCCGCCATTCCGCGCGTCCGTGGTCGAGCAACGGACGGATCCACGTCGTGCCATGCCGCGTGAATTGGTGGTCCATCTCGGAGAGCCCGTCGACGCCGGCCTTTCGCGCAAGCCGCATGAGGAACGTCTCCGCAACATCGTCACGCGTATGGCCGAGGGCAACCTGGTCGATGCCCGAGCGGCGCGCCCAGTCGCTGATGAGACGATAGCGAGCGTCGCGCGCCTCGGCTTGAAGGTTGCCTGCCCCGCTCCATTTCCACGTCAGAACCGTGTGAGGAATGCCGCACTCCATGCAATGGCGGGCAACGGCGTCAATCTCGCCAGGCGTCTCGGGGCGAAGCCCATGATCGACGGTCACGGCTTCAACCGGGAATCCAAGATCGCGACCGTGCCAAAGCATCACGTCCAGACAAGCCATCGAGTCACTGCCTCCGGACACGGCGACGCCCAGTCGCCGCGGCCGGCCCCACGCGAAGGGCAGACCCGCCAAGTTCCTGATCAATTCGTCGAATGAGGCGGCTTCGCGAATCACGGACACGTCATGCCGGTCCGCGCCTCCTGCGCCTCTACGGAGGCGTCGGATCCAGGAAACCGGACCGTGACTTCGGCGAGCGTGATGCAGGCTTCCTGCACCTGCCCCAGCCCGTCGAGGGAGAGGCCGAGCTTCAACAGGGCGACCGGCGCCGTCGGGCCGTCCGGCGTGCCCGAATAGCTTTCGAGGTAGGCGCGCGCGGCTTCGGAGGTCATGCCCAGTTCCGCGAGGGCTTCGCCGCGCAGCAAATGCGCGACTCCTGCAAGCGGCCCGCCCTGATAGGTCTCGGTAAAGGTCCGAAACCGCTCGGTCGCAGTCTGGAAATCTCCCTGATCGAAACTGGCCTTGGCGCGATCGAAATCCGCCCTTTCCGCGAGCGCCAGTTCGACGCCGCCAGTGTCCATCATGTCGATCAGGAATCCGCTGTCGACTTGCGTGGCGGTCGCGACCTCTGTCGGCTCGGACTCAACGGACAGGGCGCCGCCCAACGTCGTGGTCTCGCCCAGGCTTGCGATGTCGCAATCCGCTTCCAGTTCGCACAGGCGGAATTCGAGGTCGCCGATCCGGTTCGTGCCGTCGGCAACGATCGACTGGACGCGGTTCGTCAGCTGCTCGGACGCCGCCGTCAGACGCCGAACCACCGCCTCCAGATCGTCAAGGCGCTCGAGAACGTTGGTGCTTTCGAGTCGCCCTTCAGGTGCGCCGGTGGTCGAAAGTTCGCGCTTCAGCCGCTGCATTTCGACAAAGAGCACGGTCAGTTCCTGCCGAATGTCGGCAAGTGTCCGTTCCCGATCCTGTGCGACGGCGGGCGCAGCAAGAAGCAGGGCGGCGACAAGCAGGGCACGCATCAGGCGATCTCCCTCAGAGGCCGACGCCTATGCTCAGGACGGTCACGGCACGACGGTTCTGCATGTAGCAGGCTTCCTCCGAGCAAATCTCGATCGGGCGTTCCTTGCCATAGCTGATGGTCTTCAAACGCGATGGGTCGATGCCCTGCGAGATCAGGTAGACTTGCACCGTTGATGCCCGGCGGGCGCCAAGGGCCAGGTTGTAGGCCTGAGTGCCCTGCTCGTCCGCATGGCCTTCGATGAGGGCCGTGTATTCGGCGTTGGCCGTGAGCCACTCGGCCTGGCCGTCAAGCGTGGCACGCGCCGCCGGCGTGAGCGTGGACTGATCCACGGCAAAGAGCACGCGATCGCCGATGGTCGAACTGAAATAGGCGGCAGACCGGGGGTCATCGACCGAACCGGGTGCGCCGAGCATGTCGGTTGCGCTTGAATCGGCCGTGCCCTGGTCGAAGCGATCAGCCTGGCTGCAGGCACCGAGGGCAATGAAGACGACAAGTAACGATCTGAAGAGCGGCATTGGATCACCTGCGAGTGTTTTCTGCTCCCTGCCTCATACATGACCTATCGGCAAAGGCAACGGAAACAGGACGCTTTCCGGCGTCGGCACGGCTGTTCAACCCGGCGCGATCGGTCCATGCGGACACGGCGGCTCCTCTCAGGGAAGGAGCGGCGACCATGCCGGGTCGGATGCCGCCGTCTCCGTGGGGACTCGCCTGAGATTGCGTCCGGAAATATCCACCGAAAAGAGCGCCGGTTTGCCTTCGGCCCCCGCGCTCTCGCGCGTGAACATGAGCACGCGGCCGTTCGGCGACCAGGTCGGGCCCTCGTCAAGGAAGGATGCCGTGAGGAGCCTCTCAGCCGAGCCGTCTACGCGCATCACGCCGATATGGAAGCGACCCGCATTCTGCTTTGTGAACGCGATGAAATCGCCTCTCGGCGACCAGACCGGCGTGCCGTAGCGCCCCGGCCCAAAGCTGATCCTTCGGGGCTGGCCGCCAGAGGTCGGCATCACGTAGAGTTGCTGGTTGCCGGACCTGTCGCTCTCAAACACGATCCGGCGTCCGTCCGGCGAAAACGACGGGGCCGTCTCGATCGAAGGGGCCGATGTAAGCTGGGTGCGTCGCATTGTCGCGACGTCAAGCGTGTAGATGTCGGTGTTTCCGCGGCGCACCTCGGAATAGACCACGGTTTGACCGTCCGGCGCGTATCGGGGTGCGAACGTCATGGATTCGGCGTCTATGGCCAATGCGGTCTTCTCGACTTGACCGACCGTGAGTTCATATATCTGCGGGAAACCGGTCTCGTAGCTCGTGAACAGTATCCGGTCGCCCGTCGGCGAAAACCGGGGCGCAAGAACGATAGACGATGCATCCGTCAGGTAGCGCACGTTCGCACCGTCAAAGTCCATGATCGCGAGTCGTTTCCGACGGTCGTTCTTCGGACCGGTCGCTTCCACGTAGACAACGCGGCTGTCGAAATACCCGCCTTCGCCGGTGATCCGGGAGTAGACCTGGTCCGCGATCTTGTGCGCCACGCGCCGCCAGCTTCCCGCAACCCCGACAAACTGCAGCCCGTCGCCAAGTGGCGCGTCGGCAAAGACATCGAAGAGGCGAAACTTGGCAAGAAGCCGCCCGTCGGAGGTGAGCGTGACCGAGCCAACGACCAGCGCTTCCACGTTGATCGCCTTCCAGTCCGGATACGCCACCGGCGCATCAAAGTCCGCCACCTGGCTGACATAGGCCTGGTGCGGGATGTCCCGGAACAGGCCGGTTCCAACGAGATCGCGCGCCACCACTTCCGTGATCCTCGTCGCGTAGTCCTCGGCGGCGGAGTTTTCGGCAAGGAACGGCGCCACCGCGATCACCACAGGCTCGATCACGCCTTCGGTGATTTCGATCCGCAAGGGCCCGGTGCGTTCCTGCGCCAGCGCCTGTGTCCAGAGCGTGGCAGCAAGGGCGAGTGAAAGAAGAATGTGCTTCATCGGAACTGCATCCCTTCTGCGTTAAAGGTTGCTTCTACTTCGCGCCACTGGTCAAATTTCTCGACCGGAAGCTCGAATCCCTTCGTGCCACAGCGAATGATGGCGCGTCGAGCGGCCCCGAACGCCCGGTCTGCATCCGCCTCGCTGCCGCCGCGGAATTCAACCATTCTGATCGAGCCCGTGACGGGCACGCCGGTCCGCTGCATGTCAAAGGCCACGACAACCGTGGTCTCGCGCGCACTGGTCGACAGGCTTCCGACATTCCAGCACTGCCCGACCGCGAGGCCGAACGCCTCTTTTTCTCCCGAAGTCAGCGGCGGGCCGCGCGGCGCCACCTGTTGGGCAGGTGCCGCCTGTTGGGAATCTGCGTCCGCATCGGCAAGTGCGGCCACTTGCTCGGCGTCTCGCGCGGTGTCGTCCGGCACGTCCGGCACGTCTGGTGCAGGGCTCGGCGGACGCCGAGGCCGTAGTCGAGGCCGCATGGAACTGGCGACTGCATTGGTCTCCTCCTCTTCGGCCTCGGTGACAATGCGGTCGCTGGCCGCCTGCGGTGCCTGCGGAGCGTCTTCCACTTCGACCTGCTCCGGCGGGGCTTCAAGGTCGGGGGCGGTTGCCTCGATCAGGTCCGCTCCGGTTTCCGCCTCGGGCGGCGGCGCCAATTGCGGCACTGGCGCGACACGGGGAGCCGGCGCTGCAACCTGGTCAGGCTGGGTGCTCGTGCCGTCGATGTCAGATGGCGGCAGGAGCGCTGTTGGCGCGCTGTCATCGATCTCCACCCCCAAGGCGGGCTGATCGATTTCAAACTCCGGCACGTCGGGACTCTCCGGAGCGGCCACCGCGCCGGGCGTGGCCAGTTCAGTCGCCGCAACCGCCACCGGGGGGCCTGGAACCTCGTCCTCCACGGGTGCATCCACCTCGGGCGCGTCGGTCTGCGTTTGCGGCGCCGCTCCGGGTGGCGCCAGCGCTGCGAATTCCTGTTCGGAAAGGATCGCCACTTCAGACAAGATCACAACCTCGGTTTGCCGGTCGCTGGCCAGAGGTCCGGCAAGGAACACCGCCAGAAGGAACGCGATGTGACCCGCACCCGAAATGTACCAGCTCCAGCGCAATCCTTCCTCACCCGCCTCCAAGCCTCGGTCCGCCCATATCGGTCACGAGCCCGATATCCGTGATGCCCGCCGCATTGAGGGCTCCCATGACCTGAACGACGCGGGCGTACGGGATCGCACCGTCCGCCCGGATAAAGACTCGCCTTGATGCCCGCTCGCTCAGGACGGCGCGGAGACGCGGCACGATCTCCTCGTCCGCAACCTCCGTCGTCTGGATCATCGTGATCCCGTCCACAGTCAGCGTGACGGTCAGCGGCTCCTCCTGTTCGCTGGCGAGCGCCTGCGCCGCGGTCCTGGGAAGCTCGACGGGAACGCCAACCGTCTGCAGCGGGGCAGCAACCATGAAAATGATCAGCAGCACAAGCATCACGTCCACAAATGGCGTGACGTTGATTTCGGACATTGGCCGTGCGCGCCGCCGTCGGCGCCGTTTGCCTGTCCGTTCGTTCTGAATCACTTCGGCACCCATCAGCTCTGATCCAGTTGGCGTGACAGTATGGTGGCAAATTCGTCGGCAAAGCTCTCGTAGCCCGCAATGATGCGCCCGCTGTCCGCGGAGAGCTTGTTGTAGAAAATCACCGCCGGAATCGCCGCAAGGAGACCCAGGCCGGTGGCAAGAAGCGCCTCGGCAATTCCGGGCGCGACGACCGCAAGATTCGTGCTCTGTTGTTGCCCGATCTCGATGAAGGCCGACATGATGCCCCAGACCGTGCCGAACAGCCCGATGAACGGCGCGGTTGAACCGATTGTTGCCAGCAGCGGCAGGCCTTTCTGCAACTCCTCGGCCTCTTTCTGGATCGCCACGTCCATTGACCGGTCGATCCGCACGTGCGCCCCGCCTATGGCCGCACCGTCCGCCTTGTGTGACCGCCTCCATTCGGTCATGCCGGCAACAAAGACACGTTCGGTCCGTCCCGACGGAATCGGACCCAGCGCGTCGTAGAGCGTGTCCAGCGGCTCGCCCGACCAGAAGGATGCCTCGAACCTCTGCGTCTCGCGTCGTGCGCGCCAATACTGACCGTGCTTGTTGATGATGACCGCCCAACACCAGAAAGAGGCCAAGACAAGCACTGTCATCACCACCTTGACGACGATCGTGGCACGCGCGAACAGCGACCACATGGAGAATTCCATCTCCTGCACCAAGGCAAGGGTTTCCGTTTCCATTACTCGTCTCTCTTCTTGCCCGTCCCGAATTTTCGGGTTCCTCATGCGGCGAGACACTAGCCCAAAGTCACCGGTAATGGAATAAGCCGGGGCGGATCCGCAGATTACGGCCCATCACGATTCAAGGCGGCGACGAACTTCCGCCGGAAACCTGACTGCTCTTCCGCCTTCGGCAAGGGCAACGAGCGTGACCTTGGCGACAAACAGCGTTTCTCCGTCCCGCAACACGTTCTGGACCAGCGCAATCCGCGCACCCGATTGAGACGACAGGCAGGTTTCGACGACGAGATCATCACCGAATCGCGCCGGCGACAGGTAATCGGCCTCAACGCGGCGCACCGCGAACACGATGCCGTGTCCTTCCTTCAGTCTCGACTGGTCAACACCCCTTTCACGCACCCATTCGGTCCGGGCGCGCTCGATGAACTTCAGGTAGTTGGCATAGTAGACAATCCCCGCGAGATCAGTGTCCTCGTAGTAGACGCGAGTCTTGAAACAATGGGGCATGCGACTCCTTCACTTCGTATGGGTCCCGATGGGCCACGACCAGACACCTGCAACCGCCCTCCGAAACCCTTGCACGCCTGCGTATAGCTCACAAATGCCGTTCAGCAATGCCATTCGGTTCCTGCTTCTACGTGACCGGATTCACGCTGGGCCGTGCGACCCGCATCAAGTCCATTTCTTCCACGAGTCACTCTCTCTCCAGGGGCACGGATTGCAAGATTGCATCATTCGGCACGTTCGGAAATCGCAAGACCGCCGGTTCAGCCAGTACCGGTTCGTGCGCCTTCGCCTGCACCAGCCGCCAACGTCCCTCCGCACCACCATGGCACCGTCACGCGAATGGTCTCCCATCACATACGGCGAATTCGGCAGTCGATTGCAACAGGATTTGCCTCGCCTGCCCGGACCTTCCATTTGCAGGGACGCTCGGGTGCTTCCCTGGGGGCCGGTCCGGCAGCGGGGCTGATTAGGGGGCAGAACATGGATTTCGACGCTGCAATGGATTTCGCCACAGAGTGGACCGAGGCGTGGAACGCGCATGATCTGGATCGGATCATCTCACACTACGCAGAATCGCTGCACTATTGCTCTCCGTTGGTCCTGGAGAGAATACCCGGGTCCGACGGCGTAATCCGTGATCGCGCAACACTCAGAACCTATGTTCAAACTGGCCTGGGCAAGAACCCCGCCCTGCGATTCACCTTTCGCGAGGTGTTGATGGGTGTTCAAGGATTTACCCTGCATTATGACAACGCTCGAAAAGGGCGGACAGCGGAGTACTTTGAGTTCGATGCGGATGGCAAGGTCTGCAAAGCGGTGTCATGCTACTCTGCGTGACTGCTCCCTGCCCGTGAGACACAAGGACGGAACCGGCAGCGCGCTGGACAAGGCACCGCGTTCGCTCAGCGCGCAATCGCCGCTCATAGGGAAAAGCCGGATCACGACGCGCGGCCATGGGCACATTGGATGGGACTGATGCGCATGTCTGCGAGACCGTGACGATCTCGGATCGCAGTCCAGAAGCCGCAATCCGGTCTCCGTCTCCGGGGCCGCCGCGCATCATGCGCACGTTTCAGAGCAGCACACCCTGCCTGGATGAATCAGGGGGAGAGAGACCCAGGTGCTTCCAGGCATTGGCGGTCAGCATCCGGCCTCGCGGCGTTCTCTGAATCAGGCCCTGTTGAAGCAGATACGGCTCGATGACCTCGTCGATCGCATCCCTGCTTTCCGACATTGCCGCAGAGATCGTGTCCGCGCCGACGGGTCCGCCTTGGTAGTTTTCCGCGATCAAGGAGAGATATTTCCTGTCCGCGCCGTCAAGTCCCCGGCCGTCAACGCCCAGCCTGGTCAACGCCCCGTCCGCCAGTTCGCGCGTCAGTCGACCGTCCGATTCGACAATGGCGAAGTCCACGACCCGCCGCAGCAGCCGGCCCGCAATTCTCGGTGTGCCGCGTGCGCGGCGCGCAATCTCGTGGGCACCGCCTTCGCCAGTCTCGACCCCCATGAGGCGGGCGCCGCGCGAGACGATCTCGTGGAGCTCGTCGTCCGAGTAGAATTGCAACCGGACGGGAATCCCGAACCGGTCGCGCAGGGGCGTGGTCAGAAGTCCCAAGCGGGTTGTGGCGCCCACGAGCGTGAACGGCTGCAACTCGATTCGAACCGTCCGCGCGGCAGGCCCCTCGCCGATCACGAGATCAAGCTCGAAATCCTCCATAGCGGGGTAGAGCACCTCTTCCACCGCCGGATGCAACCGGTGAATCTCGTCGATGAATAGGACATCGCGTGCATCGAGGTTCGTCAGGATCGCCGCAAGATCTCCCGCCTTTGCAAGAACGGGCCCGGAAGTCATGCGGAAATTTACCCCCAATTCGCGCGCCATTATCCGGGCAAGAGTCGTCTTGCCAAGCCCCGGCGGGCCGTGAAACAGGGCATGGTCCATCGCCTCGCGGCGCTGCTTCGCGCTTTCGATGAACACGCGCAGGTTCGCCCTCGCGTCCGCTTGCCCAATGAAGTCATCAAGCATTCTGGGCCGGAGCGCACGGTCTGCATCCTCAGGTCTTGCTTCTGGGCGAAGGGTCGGATCCGGCTCGCTCACCACAGGCCCTCCTGGCGAACGCCACGAAGGCGCCGGCACTGAAACGTGCTATCCGGATAAGGATTCATGCTTTCGGGGCCAATCTTTTCAATGCCTCGCGGATCAGCGCTGCGGTGTCCGCCCCTTCGGTCATTCCAGCCGCCTCGGCTACTGCCGTTGACGCCTCTCCGGGAGCGTAGCCGAGATTCCGAAGTGCAGAAAGCGCTTCTGCTTGCCAAGCCGCTCCAGCCACCGGATCCGTTACCGACCCGACGTCCGAACGGGCGTCCGAACGGGCGTCAGAACGGGCGTCAGATTCGGGTGGGGCGCCTCCCTGCATCACCATCATGTCGGGCACCTTGCCCTTGAGCTCGTTCACGACCCTCTGCGCGATCTTGGGACCCACGCCCGGCGCTGCCCTGATCGACGCCCAGTCCCCGAGGGCGATCGCACGTGCCGCGGCGTCAGGTCCCAATGTTCCGAGAATCGCCATGGAGGCCCGAGCCCCTACTCCCTGAACACCCATCAGGAGCCTGTGCCACTCACGCTCCACTGGCGTCGTGAACCCGAAGAGCTGCAAGAGATCCTCGCGCACGAGGAGATCCGTATAGAGTGACGCCGCCTCACCGGTCCCGGGCAGTGCCGCCAGCGTCCGCGCGCTCACGAACACGACATATCCCACGCCACCAACGTCCAGAAGCACGTGATCGCTTGCGCGATAGTCAATCCTGCCGGACAAGCGCCCGATCATGCCAACACCATGGCGCGGCTTTGGGACATGTGCGCATGGCAGATCGCGACGGCGAGAGCATCCGCGGCGTCCTGCCCGGATATTTGCACTCCCGGCAGTTGCAGCCGAACCATGTGCTCGATCTGTCGCTTGTCGGCGTGCCCGACACCGACGACCGCCTTCTTCACGGCATTGGGGGCATATTCCCCAACCTCGACGCCCGCCAGTGCCGGCACCAGCATGGCGATGCCCCGCGCCTGTCCCAGCTTGAGTGTGGACGCACCATCCTTGTTGACGAAAGTGTGTTCCACCGCCGCCCCGTCCGGTGCGTGTCGCTCCCAAACCACGGTAAGCTGCTCGAACAATGACACAAGCCGAGTCCCGAGCGGCCCCGTCCCTGTCCGACAGATGCCGTTCGCCACGTGAGACAGCCGCGATCCGGAAGTCTCGATGACGCCCCATCCAAGGGCGCGAAGCCCCGGATCCAGTCCCATAACACGCATTTTCCTGACCTGCTCTGCTGACCTCGACTGGAAATTAGCACAAAACGTGAATATCTGCCAAGAATTTTGGCAGGGGCGCCTTGCGGGCAATCATTCGCCAACGCCCGCGCCCCGCCTTTTGAGCCTGTCCGCCCGGGTCCGAAATCGACACCAGACATGTCGATTTTTTTCAATCATATTGGCAGGTTACGGCAGTACTGGAGCTATGCGATTCCTGCATACGGGACATGCGGATTTTGAGACTTGTCCGGTCCATGCCGGGCTTCTAATTGCGACTCGAAACGCAACGCCAGAAAGAGGAGATCGGCCATGGCCATCACCATGAATCGCAGCAACGCCGCCAATATCAGCGGCACACCAATGTCCCTGTCCGGGCTTGTCTCGGGTGTCATTCACTGGAACAAGGCACGCCGCACGCGCGCCGTCCTGTCCAGGCTGAGCCCCCACGAACTTGACGACATCGGCATTTCCCCCGGCGACATCGACTCGATCTGCCTTGGACGCAGATAAGGCGATTTCGGCCTCTGGCGCTCGCCAGATCGGGAATGCAGGGAATCCCGAAGGGACCGAATTTGATCGGTCCCTTTTTTTGTCAGTGCCCGTCGGACTCTATCCTTGCAACGTGCCGCAAGCCGGGCCATGAGTTTGCGCGGCATTCCTACTGCAAGTCTCGCGGCGGAGGCGCGTATGACCCACATGGCCAAACGCATTGCGTTGCCGTTTCTTGACGGTACGCATGTCGGGGTCCGGCGGCAGCGACCCGTCACGTGACGGAGTCTGCGAGGGCGATGGCACGATGGCGATCGAGGCCGACTACGTAATCGTTGGCGCGGGCAGCGCCGGCTGTGCACTGGCGTACCGACTCGTCGAAGCCGGTCGCCGGGTCATCGTCGTGGAATACGGCGGCAGCGACCGCGGGCCTTTTATCAACATGCCGGGCGCACTCAGCTATCCAATGAGAATGCGCCGTTACGATTGGGGACTCGTAAGCGATCCCGAGCCACATCTCGGCGGTCGGCGCATCGCAACTCCACGCGGCAAGGTGATTGGCGGATCGAGTTCCATCAACGGGATGGTCTACGTGCGCGGCCATGCGCGTGACTTCGACCATTGGCGTGACCTTGGAGCGGATGGCTGGAGCTACGCGGACGTCTTGCCCTATTTCCAGCGAATGGAAGACTGGCACGATGGCGGACGCGGCGGCTCCGCCTCTTGGCGCGGCCGGGGAGGGCCGCTGCACGTCACGCGCGGGCAGCGGCGCAATCCGCTGACACGTGCCTTCGTCGAAGCCGGCCGGCAAGCGGGCTATCCCGTGACCCTGGACTTCAACGGCCACCAGCAGGAGGGTTTCGGCGCCTTCGAGATGACCATCTGGAAAGGAGCGCGATGGTCGGCGGCCAAGGCCTATCTGAGACCTGCGCTTCGGACCGGAAACTGCAGCCTGGTCCGTGCCCATGCGAACCGAGTCACCTTTGAAGGCACGCGGGCGACCGGCATCGAGATCGAGCGCGCCGGACGCACCGAGGTGATTCACGCTCGTTCCGAAGTCATTCTGTCGGCCTCGTCCCTGAATTCTCCGAAGCTGCTCATGCTGTCGGGCATAGGTCCTGCAGCACATCTGGCCGAACACGGGATCGAGACCGTCGCGAACCGGCGAGGCGTCGGACAGAACCTTCAGGATCACCTCGAGCTTTATGTCCAGGCGGCGACGTCGCAGCCGGTGAGCCTCTACAAGTACTGGAACCTCCCCGGAAAGGCCTATGTGGCCTTGCGCTGGCTTCTCGCCCGCAGCGGCCCCGGCGCCTCGAACCAGTTCGAAAGCACGGGCTTCATCCGCTCTGCGGCAGGAGTCGAGTATCCCGACCTTCAGTTCCATTTCCTGCCCATCGCAGTTGGGTACGACGGGAGGGTGGCAGCGAGGATGCACGGCTTTCAGGCCCATGTCGGCCCGATGAGGAGCCTTTCCCGCGGCGAAGTGCTGCTCCGGTCTGCCGACCCGAAGGATCCGCCGCGAATCAGGTTCAACTACATGAGCCATGAGAGTGACTGGAGGGACTTCCGAACCGGCATCCGGCTGACACGCGAAATCTTCGCTCAACCGGCGTTCGCGCCATACTATGGGCGGGAGTTGCTGCCCGGATCCGAAGCCCAGACCGACGACGAGCTCGATGCCGTGATCCGGGATCATGTCGAAAGCGCCTACCATCCCTGCGGCACGGCGCGAATGGGGCGGCGGGATGATCCGATGGCGGTCGTGGACGCGGAAGCCCGCGTGATCGGGGTCGAAGGGCTTCGGCTCGCGGACAGCTCCGTCTTTCCGAGGATCACCAACGGCAACCTGAATGCGCCGTCAATCATGGTGGGCGAGAAGGTCTCCGACGCGATTCTCGGGCGCCCCCCTCTGGCGCCCAGCAACCTCCAGCCCTGGATTCATCCCGACTGGCAAGGCCGACAACGATAGTCCTTCCGGACGTTGCTCACGGTGCGAGCGTCTCGGTATGACCATCCACGGCAAGTATCTGGCCGGAAATTCTCGATGCCGCGTCCGAAGCCAGGAAATGGACCGTGCCTGCAACATCTGCAGCCGAGACCCAGGTCTTCATCGACACGCCCGCCGCATGATTTCGCCGCACTTCAGCTTCGTCGACACCCCGTGCAGCGGCTTCCATCGCGACCACCCTGTCCATGCGCGCGCCCTCGACCGCACCGGGACAAACGGCATTGACGCGAACGCCCGCCGGTCCAAGCTCCATCGCCAAGGTCTTTGTCAGGCCTACAAGCGCCCATTTGGCGGCGGCGTAGGGACTCCTGAACGGATAGCCTGCAATTCCGGCCGTCGAGGAGGTCAGGACAATCACGCCAGCCCTTTCGGCACGCATCACGCGCGCAGCCCAGCGGCATGTCAGGAAGCTTCCATGCAAGTTCGTTGCCACGCAGCGCTGCCAATCACCGTAGTCCAGATCCTCGATCCGGCCGGCCGGCCCGCCCGTGCCGGCATTGGCGCAGACCACGTCGGCCCCGCCCCAACCTGCTTCGACTGCGCCCAGGAACGTTGCCATATCGGTCTCTGACGTGACGTCCGCCACTGCGGTCACCGCCGCCGGCCATTTCGACGCGAATTCGGCGACCGTGCGCTCGTCGATGTCGCAGACGGCAACCTGATCGCCTTCGGAAAGGAACCGCTCGGCGATCGCCCGCCCGATTCCGGAAGCACCTGCGGTTACGACAATCCGGCGCATTTGCATTCTCCTGTTCGATGGTGACGGTGTCGAATGACAATCACCGGTGCGCGACCACTGCGGCCTCCCAAAACGACAACGTGGCCCGCAAGAACATAGCCATCCACTGCAGAGTCGTCATGCGCAATGCTCGCGTTCGTCAGGCCAATCGCAGCTTGCGAAGCATCGGGACGCATGCCACCAACGGCGCCGGAATAAAGGAATTCGGGACAGAATGAGCAAGACCGGAAAGACAGCGAAGAACATTCTCTTCGTCATGCATGACCAGCTCCGCTTTGACTACCTGAGTTGCGCCGGGCACCCGCACTTGCACACGCCGAACTTTGATCGCGTCGCCTCGATGGGTGTGCGGTTCAACAACGCATATGCCCAGTCGCCTGTCTGCGGCGCGTCCCGGATGAGCTTCTATACAGGCCGCTATGTGTCATCTCATGGCGCCCAGTGGAACGGGTTTCCGATCAGGATCGGTGAACAGACGCTTGGGGACCACCTGCGACGCCTTGGCATGAGTTGCTGGTTGATCGGCAAGACGCACATGAAGGCGGATGCCGAGGGCATGGCGCGCCTCGGGCTTGCACCGGACAGCGTGATAGGCGCGCGACAGGCCGAGTGCGGCTTTGATGCCTGGATCAGGGACGACGGCCTCTGGGGCGAGGGGCCGGACGGGTACTATGACGAAAGGCACTCTCCCTACAACGAATACCTCAGGTCTAAGGGTTACCCCGGCACAAATCCCTGGGCCGACTTCGCCAATGCCGGGAGCGACGAAGACGAGATCGCCAGCGGATGGATGCTCGCCAATTCGGACAAGCCCGCCAACATACGCGAGCAGGACAGCGAAACGCCCTGGCTTACGCGCGAGGCCATCCGGTTCATCGACCAGGCGACCGATCCCTGGTGCGCGCATCTGAGCTACATCAAGCCGCATTGGCCCTACATCGTGCCGGCCCCATACCACGCCATGTACGGACCGAATCATGTTCCGGCTCCGCGACGCCACGACATCGAGCGAGACGACCCGCATCCGGTGTACGGGGCCTACATGGAAAATCGCATTGCCGCCGCGTTCCAGAATGACGAGGCGCGTCAAAAGGCGGTTCGCGCCTACATGGGCCTGATCAAGCAATGCGACGACCAGTTGGGAAAGTTGCTGGATCACCTGGAGGCAACGGATCGAATGGACAGCACGATGATCGTTCTGACATCGGATCACGGCGACTACCTGGGAGATCACTGGCTGGGCGAAAAGGACCTCTTCCACGAGCCAAGCGTCAAGATCCCTCTCATCGTCTACGACCCGCGCCCCGAGGCGGACAACACCCGCGGCCAGACCTGTGACGCTCTTGTCGAGTCCATCGACGTCGCCGCCACATTCGTGGAGTTTGCGGGCGGCAAGGTGCCCGACCATGTCATCGAGGGCCGCTCGCTCCTGCCGCTGATCCGCGGCGAATCCCCCGCGTGGCGCGACTTCGTCATCAGCGAATACGACTTCTCCGTAACACCGCAATGCACAGAGCTCGGGCTTGAGCCGCGCGACGCACGACTCTTCATGGTCTTCGATGGCCGATTCAAGATGATGCATGCCGAGGGAGGCTTTCGGCCAATGCTCTTCGATCTGGAAACCGATCCGGACGAGTTTCACGACCTTGCCAAGGGAGACTCGCATCAAGACGAGATCGACCGGCTCTACGGCTGCCTTGCCAGGTGGGGCAGGCGGCTGGCGCAGCGCGTGACCAAATCCGACGACGACATCAGGGCCATGCGCGGGCGATCACAGCGCAAGGGCATCCTGCCTTTCCTCGTGGACGGCTCCGAGGTCGACGAAGAATTCACGGCGCGGTATCGCGGTCGGGCACCGGCCAGGTTTGCGAAGGAATAGCCCATGCGGGTCGCCATCACGGGCGCCGCGTCAGGAATTGGGGCGGTCACCGCGACAAAGCTGGTCGCGGAAGGACACGAGGTCATCGCCTTCGACATCGCCGAACCTCCTGCGGCAAGTGCCTGGCACGACTGCGACATGGCGGATCCGACCTCGATCGACGCCGCCGTCGCCAAGGCGCATGGGCAATTCGGTGCGCTGATCAACTGCGCCGGGATCCCGCCCCGTCCGGGCAATGCGCAAGCCGTGCTTGCCGTGAATGCACTGGGACTGGTCCATCTGACCGAAGCGCTCCTGCCGATGCTCTCGAATGGAGCCAGCATCGTCAACGTCGCGTCGCGCGCGGGCGGGCACTGGCGCGACAACATCGCCGAAGTGAAGGAATTGCTTGCTTTGCGGGACCCGTCGGATCTCGACACGTTCATCAAGCGCCGCGACATCGGCCATGTCCGTGCCTACAATCTCTCGAAGGAGGCCGTGATCGTCTGGACCATGGCCAGCACCGAGCGTCTGGTCGGGATGGACATCCGCATGAACTCCGTGAGCCCTGGTGCCGTCAGCACCGGCATTCTTGATGACTTCACCGCCGCTTTCGGGGAGAAAGTCGCCCGAAACGTCGCGCGCGCCGGCCGGCCGGCGCTGCCGGAGGAGGTTGCCGACCTGATCAACTTCCTGCTCAGCCCCGAAAGCAACTGGATCAAGGGAACCGATCTCTGCATTGACGGCGGGATGTCAGCCATGGGGTTGTCCGACGCGCTTGGGCTCTGATGTCGGCCTGCCTTCGGCTTGGACTGCGAACCCGACACTGCGACATTCCGGACCTGAAGCCCATGCGCGAACGGCCCACGCGGCAACGCTGGTTCTGCCTTCGTCACGTTCCGCGGACCGGCGTGGTGGGACTTCCGAACCAAGCGAATTCACAGACTTCCGGGACTTCGTTGTCGCGCTGGCCGGTCATGTCGCGGCGGCACGTGCGCGATTGCCTCGCTGAATGCACAGGCACGGACAATTCAGGTGGAGCTTGGGCTACGCGAAGTTGAGCGCGTCCGACAGGACCGATTCCAGGACGTCAAGCGGCACGTCCTCGGCCACAAACGCGTCACCAATGCCGCGCGCGAGCACCATCCTAAGCCGACCATCGATGACCTTCTTGTCCTGCTTCATGAAGTCGATCAACGTACCTGCATCCGGAAGGTCGCCAGGAATGTCGCCAAGTTCGAATTTCATTCCCATGGAGTCCAGATGCGCGCGCACACGGACTGGAGCTTCCTGGGAACAAAGGCCCATGCGCGCGGACATCTCGAATGCGAGGGCACACCCAAGCGCCACGCCCTCACCGTGCAAAAGGCGATCTCCATAGTTCGTGGCCGCTTCAAGCGCATGACAGAAGGTATGCCCCAGATTGAGCAATGCACGGTCTCCCTCCTCGGTCTCGTCGCGCGCCACGATGTCGGCCTTCATTTCCACGGAGCGGCGCACCGCGTGAGCCCGGAGGTTCCGGTCGCCCTCGACCAGCGTCCTGCCGTTTCCTTCCAGCCATTCGAAAAAGGCGGCGTCTCCAAGAAGGCCGTATTTGACCACCTCCCCGTAACCGGCCAGGAAATCGCGTCGAGGCAACGTTGCGAGCGCGCCTGTATCTGCAAGGACCAGCGACGGCTGGTGGAACGATCCAACCAGATTCTTGCCGTGCGGCGAGTTGATTCCCGTCTTGCCGCCGACGGAACTGTCTACCTGCGCCAGAAGCGTTGTCGGCGCCTGAACGACCCTGATCCCGCGTCGCAGGATTGCCGCAGCGAACCCTCCCAGATCGCCAATGACACCACCGCCAAGCGCAATCATCACGTCGCGGCGCTCGATCCGTTCCTCCAGCATCCATTCGACGGAACGTTCCAGCATGCCCCAGCTTTTCGTTGCCTCGCCGACAGGCAGCGCCAGCACAACGCTGCCGATTCCTTCAGCGGCAAGCCCGGTCTGCAATGTCCCGAGATGCATGTCCGCCACGGTTTCATCCGTCAGCACGGCGACGCGAGGACGTTCCAGAAACGGCCGAATCTCAACACCCGCACGCGCGATCAGGCCTTCACCTACGCGGACATCGTAGCTCCTGTCGCCGAGCGCGACTTGAACGGCCTCGTCTCTCATCGACATTCCGCCAACGCGTCTTCCCGGACGCGAAGCGCCTTCAGCACGCGTTCCGTCGTTTCTTCGATGGAACAGTGCGGATCCGCATCGACCGTCACGTCCGCAAGCGCATATACCGGTGTCCGCGCCTCGTAGAGCGACGCAAGCGTTTGCTTCGGGCGCTTGGTTTGCAGCAGCGGTCGCGTCGACTTGTGCCGCACACGCTGCCAAAGCAGGTCAAGGTCGGCACGCAGCCAGACCGATAGACCCTTTGCACCAATCAGCGTCCGGTTGTTCTTGCGGAGGAACGCGCCGCCTCCGGTCGCCAGGATCATGGGATCGCCGTCCAGAAGTCGCGCAATCACCTGCGTCTCCCGATCACGAAAGAACTCCTCGCCATCGCGCTCGAAGATCTCTGCTATGGTCCGGCTCGCTGCCCGTTCGATCTCCGCATCACTGTCAAGAAACGGGACGTCCAGACGCCTTGCCAAAGCGGTTCCAATGGCGCTCTTGCCGGCTCCCATCATCCCCACCATCACGACGGTTTTCCTTAGCTTGAATGGCAAAACAGACGCTTCCCGCATCACTTTTCGCGTTGCCGACCTGAATGGCGTGATCTTCTCGCAAATACCAGATATAATCTGGCTGATGCGGCCGGATTCGGCATGATCCTGCAATACAGGTACAGGAGATTCGTCAAGATGCTTCGTCTTCTGAAGCTCGTGTTCGTTGTGCTCATCCTTCTCGGTGGAGCCGTGATCGTCTACGCGTATGTGGGCGACCTGAGCCCGAAGCAAGTCAGCATTAGCGCCCCGGTGAATATGGATGGCGGCTAGTTCAGCGTTCCTGCGGCTGACATGCGGGCTTGTCTTCGCGCAATTCCTGCTGCCTGCCGCGTGGGCAAGCGACCAGCCGCTCTCGGCAATTGACTGGCTTTCAGACTCCGTGACACCTCCGCAGGCCGAATCTGCCCCGAACGACTTGGATCCGCTTGCCACGCTGCCGTCGGAAATCGCCGTACTGCCCCTCGACGGAAGCACGCCGGACGGCGTAGGCCTGCAACCTGCGGAGCGGTTCGGACTGGCTCCCGGCCTCTGGGGTCGCAGCTCGGCCGGCGATCTTGCCCGTGCCCTCGCAACCCTTCCCGACGGGAGCAATGCGCCACCTGTGCTGAATCGCTTTCTGCGTGACGTGCTGATCGGCAAGTTTGACCCGCCGGTCGACGCAGCGATCGACGACAGGTTCTTTCTCGCGCGGATCGACCGACTCCTGTCCATGGGCCACTTGCAGGAGGCGGACGAGATCATTCGCCGTGCCGGTCCAGAGGAGCCACGGCGTTTTCGCCGCGCCTTCGACATCGCCCTTCTGACGGGAACCGAGACCGAGGCCTGCCGCATCATCGAGAACGTGCCGGACATTTCCCCGACCTATCCGGCACGCATCTTTTGCCTTGCCCGCCTCGGAAACTGGGACGTTGCAGCACTCACGCTTGGAAACGCGGAAGCGCTTGGAATCCTGACGCCCGAAGAAGAAGAGCTTCTGCTGCACTTTCTTGATCCCGAACTCTTCGAAGGCGATCCCCTTCCGGCACCGCCACGGCTCCCGTCGCCCCTGCAATTTCGGCTGTTCGAGGCCGTCGGCGAACGCATCCCGACCGAGCAATTGCCGGTTGCCTTTGCTGTGGCAGACCTCGCCAGCACAACCGGATGGAAGGCACGACTTCGAGCAGCCGAGCGCCTCGCGGCGGCCGACGCGCTGCCGATCAGCCGGTTGCTCGACGTCTATGCGGAAGGAAAGCCGGCTGCGTCCGGCGGCATTTGGGAGCGCGTCAGTGCTGTTGGGTCTCTGGTGATCGCATTGGAAGCCGAAAACAGCGATCTCGTGAGTACAGCCCTGGCGCCCGCATGGCGGGCGGCCAAAGCGGGGGGCTACGAAAAGGCCTTTGCAAAATGGGTTGCGGAGCACCTTGGAGGCCTGGATCTTTCGGATCCGGCAATGCGCACCGCCTTTGAAATCGCGTTGCTTGCCGAGGATGCAGTGCTCGCGGAGCGTTTTGTCGGCGACCGCAGCGAAAACCGGTTTCTGCTTGCCATCGCAAAGGGGCATCGCAGCGCATTGCCCGGTCCGAACATGCTTGCACAAGCTGTCGTCCGCGGTCTCGCGGCACATGGCCCAAGCCCCACCTATCGCGTCTTGATCGAGGGAGATCGCGGAGGAGAAGCGCTCTTTCGGGCACTTCTGCAGCTCATGGACGGGGCGGCGGGCAACCCGCACGCAACGCAGCAATCCCTCATGCTGCTGCGAAGTCTTGGCCTTGAACCCTTGGCCCGGCAGGTCGCAATCGAACTGGTGCTGGAACACGGCAAGGCATGAACGAAGCGGAACGCATCTCGACCTTTCTCGACGCCCAGGTCGCCGAACTCAATGCATCCCAGAATACGCAGATGGCCTATGCACGGGACCTGAAGGACTTTCTGGGATGGCTGAAGACACAGAATTCCGGACTTCTGACCGTCGATCAGACGGGGATCGAGGACTACCTGATTGACCTTGATGCATCCGGCCTCGCGCGCTCAACCCGCGTTCGTCGCCTCTCCGCCATCCGGCAATTCTATCGCTTTGCCTTTGAATCGGGATGGCGCCGCGACAACCCTGCGATCCGGGTAAAGGGGCCCACTCCTGCAAGGCGCCTGCCAGGAACCTTGTCCGAAAGTGAAGTTGAACGCCTTCTTGAAGCAGCGCGCAAGACAGGCCGCCGAGATGACCGGCTTCGAAATGCCTGCCTGATGGAAGTCCTCTATGCAACTGGTTCAAGGGTCAGCGAATTGGTGTCGCTGCCCGTCACGGCCGCACGGGGGAATCCAAAATTGCTTCTCATGCGTGGCAAGGGGGGCAAGGAGCGGATCTTGCCGCTCTCCGAACCAGCCCGTCTTGCACTTTCCGCCTGGCTGGAACGGCGGGACGCGCTGGAAGAGGTTGCCCACACGGACAGGGGCGTTCCGTCATCGCGATATCTCTTTCCGTCGCGCGGCAAGTCCGGACACCTTACGCGGCACAGATTTTATCAGTTGATCAAGGAGCTTGCCGTCGCGGCAGGCATCGCGCCGAGCAGGGTCACTCCCCACACCCTGCGACACGCCTTCGCCACGCACCTGCTTGCCAGGGGCGCCGATCTTCGTGCCATCCAGACCCTCCTGGGCCATTCGGACATCGCCACCACCGAGATTTACACGCACGTTCTGGAAGATCGCGTCAAGGAACTCGTTCTGGAGCATCACCCGCTTGCGAAAGAGTGAACCCGCCTGGAACGTCCCGCCGATGCGAGGACAGATTCGGACAAGAAACAAGAGGATCCCGACCACGCCATGACGGTCCCCAACATGCCCATGCCGCCATGCCCCAACGGCGAACTCTGGTCCGTTCCCGCACATCTCTTGCTTGAATGACAGCCACTGGCACTTCATATAGCGAGAATGGCCCTGATTGGCGAATAGGATGGACAGCGCCCTTTCACTGATCGACGCCGGTTTCTGGGTGACGTGCGGCGCTATCCTGCTGCTTCTGATCCTGTCCGCCTTCTTTTCCGGCAGCGAAACCGCGTTGACCGCCGCTTCTCGCGGCAAGCTCAAGGCACGTGCCGAGAAAGGCGAACGTGGCGCCGTGCGCGCGCTCGAAGTGACCGAAGACAGCGAGCGCCTCATCGGATCGATCCTTCTCGGCAACAACCTCGTCAATATCCTGGCCACGTCCCTCGCGACGGCAATGTTCACGCGCGCCTTCGGGGAAAGCGGGGTCGCCCTGGCCACGCTGCTCATGACGCTCCTCGTGCTGATTTTCGCAGAAGTTCTGCCGAAGACCTACGCGATCTCGAACGCCGAACCGGCCGCCAGCCGGGTCGCCCGACCCATCGGATGGATCGTCCTTGTCCTGAACCCCGTCGTGAATGCCGTGCGAGCCGTCGTGCGCGGCGTGCTGTTCATCTTCGGTGTCCGGATTGACCCGGACAGCCGGATCCTCTCGGTGCGTGAGGAAATCGCGGGCGCCCTTCGGCTCGGCCACTCGGAAGGCGTACTCGAAAAGGAACATCGCGACCGAATGCTGGCCGCGCTTGATCTCGGCGACCGTACGGTCGAGGAAATCATGCTCCACCGCAGCCAGATCGAACTGATCGATGCCGACCTGCCGCCACAGCAGATCATCGAGCTTTGCCTTAACTCGGCACATACGCGCCTGCCGATCTTTCGTGGCGAGCAGGAGAACATCATCGGGGTACTGCACGCGAAGGAACTGCTTCGCGCGATTCATCCCCGCCTCTCAGACCTTGAGGCGAATTCCGATCCGTTTGAGGGGTTCGACCCGATGGACGTGGCGATGAAGCCTTATTTCGTCCCCGAAACCACGACACTCGATGATCAGATGCGTCAATTCCTTCACCGGTCAACCCATTTTGCCCTGGTCGTTGACGAATACGGCGCATTGGAAGGCCTGATCACGCTTGAGGACATCCTGGAGGAGATCGTCGGCGAAATCACCGACGAACTGGATCCTGACGAGGTCCATCCGCTGCAGCGAACCGAAGGCGGAGACTGCGTGGTCGATGGAGCCATGACGATCCGGGACTTGAACCGTGCGACGGACTGGTCCCTGCCGGACAACGAAGCGGTGACGGTCGCGGGCCTCGTGATCCACGAGGCTCAGACAATTCCCACGATCGGCCAGGTCTTTTCCTTCCACGGATTCCGGTTCGAAATCCTGGAACGCCACAACAACCGGATCACGCGCCTCAAGATCGCGGCGCTTTGACCTCATCCACTCGGACGCGGATGTCCGCGACCGCGCCACGCCATGGCGGCAAGTGAACGGCGACTTGAACCGGCCTCCTTACGGCGACGCACCGCGCTGCCGGCCGGCATCTCAAGGCCAATGCAGCACGGCTGCGCTCACCGTTCGGTGAGCTTCAG
The DNA here is from genome assembly GCA_022824315.1 of Silicimonas sp. GTDB lineage: Bacteria > Pseudomonadota > Alphaproteobacteria > Rhodobacterales > Rhodobacteraceae > JAJEFO01. Next base: position 105 of record JAJEAC010000195.1, on the reverse strand, counting down.
CTCGATCCGCCGGTTCTGCGCCCGCGCGGCGTCGGAGTTCTCGGGGTTGACCGGCCGGTACTCGCCGAAGCCCGCGGCGGCCAGCCTCTCCGGCGGGAAGCCCAG
>JAJEAC010000187.1 GCA_022824315.1 Silicimonas sp. | reverse complement strand
CTCGATTTCGACATGGCCGGCCTCGGCGACATGGCCCTGTACCGGGCCTCGGACCTGTTGATGGACCACCGCGACGCCATCGAGGACCACCTGTTCGAGCGGGCCCGTTCCCTGTTCGACTTCGCCCCGACCGTCGCGTTGCATGACCTGACGAACACCTACCTGACCGGCCGGCCGGCCATGCCCAAGGCGAAGCGCGGGCACTCGAAGGAGAACCGTACCGACTGCCCGCTGCTCACCCTCGCCCTGGTGCTCGACGGCAGCGGGTTCGTCCGCCGTTCGCGGGTCTATCCCGGCAACGTCGCCGAACGGGACACCATGTTCGAGATGCTGAAGTCGCTCGGCGCCGAGCCCGGCTCCCTGGTGGTCATGGACGCGGGCATCGCCGATGCCGACAACCTCGCCGAGCTGCGTCAGGCCGGGTACCGGTACCTGGTGGTCTCGCGCGAGCGGACCCGCCGGTTCGATGCCGACGAGGCCGAGGCCGTCCGGACCGCCTCGCGGCAGCAGGTGCACATCTACAAGACCGTCACCGACGTCGACGAGGACGGGAACGTCGTCCGCGAAGCCCGGCTCCACTGCTTCTCGGAGGCCCGGGCCGAGAAGGAGCGGGGCATCATGAAGCGCTTCATGGACCGGTTCGAAAACGGTCTCCGGGAGATTGACGAGGGCCTGTCCCGGCCCAGGACCCGCAAGCGCCGCGACCTCGTGCAGCGACGGATCGGTCGGCTCCAGAAGGCCAGTTCCCGCGCCGCGCGTCACTACGAGGTCACGATCAAGGCCGAAGGCGAGCGCGCCGTCGCCGTCACGTGGGAGCTCAAGCCGGTCGACGGATCGATGCTGACCCATCCCGGCGCCTGCTGCCTGCGCAGCAACGAGCTTGACATGACCGCCGAAGAGATGTGGCGAACCTACGTCACCCTCACGGATCTGGAGGCCGTGTTCCGATCGCTCAAGTCCGAGCTCGGGCTCCGGCCGATCTATCACAGCAAGGAACGGCGCGCGGAAGGACATCTGTTCATCTCCGTCCTCGCCTACCAGTGCGTGCAGGCGCTGCGGATGCGCTTGCGCGGCGCCGGCTGCCACGACAGCTGGGAGACGGTGCGGACCGTCCTGCAGCCGCTGTCACGGATCACGACCAGCTTCAAGCGCGCCGATGGCCGAACCCTCCATGTCCGCAAGACGACCGTCGCCGAACCCGACCAGGCCGCCATGTATGACGGCATGGGACTCGCCCCACCCCCGAGGAACGTGAAAAAGACGATCATCTGACCCCAGATCCGGCACTTGTAGTGCCTCTTGCGGAGTTTTGTCCCTGCAAGCCATTGTAATTCCATGCACTTTAAATACGTATGTTAAAGATGGGTTAGGTTCACGGTCTCAACTCTTGCGTGTTCGCTATGTGTTGCTTCTAAGCATTTGCCAGTGCTTTGCATAGGATCGGCAGTTGCATCCCATATAGGTATGGGTTCATCTGCAAATTTAATTGGCACTGTGCCGCGCAAATTCCTACACTTTCGGCGCAAGGCAACGACATGCCGACCAAGATGCTAGGCTTCCGATGACCAACTTCGAGTTCCCGAAATCTGCTTGGATCGACGACGAACTGTCGATGCTGGAAGACGCCTGCCGCCAATTTTATGAGCGTGAATGTGCGCCGCATTACGCGGACTGGGAAGCCGAAGGTGCATTCCCGCGAGACCTTTGGCGGAAGGCAGGCGAGATGGGATTGCTGGGCGCGGAGGTGCCCGAGGCGTATGGCGGCCTCGGTGGCTCCTTCGCTCACGATGCGGTGATCGCCTATCAGGGCAATCTGGCCGGCATCGACGGCTGGGGCGGAGGGTTGCACAACTCGATCGTGATCCCATACCTGATCCACTACGGTTCGGAAGATCAAAAGCACGACATCCTGCCGCGCATGATCTCGGGCGAGTTGATCGGGGCTATCGCGATGACCGAACCGGGGGCCGGGTCGGACCTGCAGAACATCAAGACAGTTGCCGTGAAAGACGGCAATCATTACCGGATCAGGGGATCGAAGACTTTCATCACCAACGGAGCGCTTGCAAATCTGATCATCGTTGCCGTCAAGACCGACCCCGACGCAGCCGGGCGCGGAATCTCATTGATCCTGGTCGAAACCGACGGGTTGGAGGGCTTTCGACGGGGTCGCAACCTGGACAAGCTGGGCATGAAATCGAACGATACGTCGGAGTTGTTCTTCGACGATGTACGAGTGCCGACTTCGGCGCTTCTCGGACCTGAAGAAGGGCAGGGATTCATTCAGATGATGCAGCAGCTGCCGCAGGAACGCTTGCTGGTCAGCGTCTATGCCGTCGCCAGGATCGAGAGGGCGCTCCGCCACACGGTGGACTATGTCAAGGAGCGTGCGGCCTTTGGCCAGAAGATCGCCGAATTCCAGAACACGCAATTCGTGCTTGCCGAATGCACGACCGAAGGGACCATTGCCAAGACGTTTCTTGATGCCTGCATTGCCGAGCACTTGGAACAACGGCTGACCACCGAAAAAGCCTCGATGGCGAAGTATTGGCTGACCGACCTGCAGGCGAAGATCATAGATCGCTGCCTGCAGCTCTTCGGAGGCTACGGCGTAATGGCCGAGTATCCGATGGAGAGGATGTATCGCGACAACCGGATCGAGCGGATCTATGCAGGGACCAACGAGATCATGAAGCTGGTGATCGCACGTGGACTGTTGAAGGATTGAGCGATGAACGAAGACATTCTGCTTGAATTTCGCGAAGGTGCCGTTGCTCGCCTGGTGCTGAACCGTCCGGCGGCGCGGAACTCTCTTTCGCTGGCAATGCTGGATGAATTGACCGGTGCAATCACCCGGCTTGGGGGCGCGCCTGAAGTGCACGTCATTGTCATCGCCGCCAATGGGCCCGGGTTTTGCGCGGGCCACGATCTGAAAGAGCTGACGGCGGCACGAGAACAGCCCGATGGGGGAAAGGCGTTTTTCGAAAGGGCAATGGGGAAATGCGTGCGCCTGATGATGTCGATCGTGCGCTGTCCCAAACCTGTGATCGCCGAAGTTCACGGGATCGCGACGGCGGCAGGCTGCCAGTTGGTGGCGGCATGCGATCTGGCCGTCGCCTCCGATGATGCGCAGTTCGCAACACCCGGTGTCAATATCGGGCTCTTTTGCTCGACTCCGATGGTCGCGCTCACGCGCAACCTCGGGCGGAAATCAGCCATGCGGATGCTCTTGACAGGTGACATGCTGGGTGCCGAGGAAGCGCAGGCAATGGGCCTGGTCAGCGACGTCGCTGAATCGTCCGACCTGATGGAAACCACGATGGCACTTGCGAACCGGATCGCCGCGAAGTCTCCTGCCACGCTGAAAATCGGCAAGGAAGCGTTTTATGCCCAAGTCGAAATGCCGTTGCCCGACGCTTATGAATTTGCCGCCGAGGTCATGGTCCTGAACATGCTGGAGCCCGACGCCCAAGAGGGAATCGGCGCCTTCTTCGAAAAGCGCGCACCGCGATGGAATCCACTGTGAACGGGACCGCCTGATGGAATGCTGCGGACCCGGATTCGCTTCACCTGCGGATGCGATCAAGGCGCCACGCGAGACGCTTCTCTATACGATTGCCATCTACACCGGGACCGGCATTCAGAAACCGGACTACTTGGCAACGGTGGATGTCGACCCGGAGAGCCCGACCTATTCTCAGGTCATTCACCGTCTTGAGATGCCCGGCATCGGGGACGAATTGCACCACATGGGCTGGAATGCCTGTTCATCATGCTTTGGTGACGCGGGCATGTCGCGCAAGTATCTTTTGCTGCCGGGGGTGCGGTCGAACAACATCCACGTCGTCGACACGGCGACCGACCCGCGCGCGCCGCGTTTGCACAAGGTGATCGAAGGGGCAGAGATCAGGGCAAAGACCGATCTGTCCGGCCCGCACACCGTGCATTGCCTGGGGTCCGAAATCATCATCTCGATGCTCGGCGATGCCAAGGGCGAGGCGCCGGGCGGCTACCTGCACTTGAATGATGAGTTCGAGATCGTCGGCCGTTGGGAAAACTCGATGGGCGACATCAAGTTCGGCTACGACTTCTGGTACCAGCCGCGCCATAACGTGATGTTCAGTTCGGAGTGGGCCGCACCAAACACCTTTATGCCCGGATTCGATCTGGAGGAGGTCGGGCATCTCAAATACGGTCGTGAGCTGCACATCTGGGATTTCGAAAGGCGCGAACCTGTCGAGAGTTTCTACCTGGGTGAAGACGGTTTGCTGCCGCTGGAGGTCAAGTTCCACCACGATCCCGACAGCTCCCACGGATTTTGCGGGGCGGCACTCAGTTCAAACGTCATTCACTGGTGGAAGGACGACGCCGGAAAGTGGCGATGGGAGAAGGTGATCGACGTCGAGAACGAACCGCACCCCGAATGGCCGATCCCGGTGCCGGGCGTGATGTCGGCGATCCTGGTGTCGATGGACGACAAGTACCTGTATCTGAACAACTGGTTACACGGCGACATGCGCCAGTATGACATCTCGGATCCGCATGCCCCGGTCTTGACCGGGCAGGTCTGGATGGGTGGCCTTTTGGGCAAGGCCCCGGAGGTCAACGGTGTCAAGATGGCCGGTGGCCCGCAAATGTTCCAGTTGAGTCTGGACGGCAGGCGTCTCTATGTGACGACCTCGCTGTTCTCGACCTGGGACAACCAGTTCTATCCGGAGATCCGCGAACGGGGCGGGGTCATGGTGATGATCGATTGTGACCCGCTACACGGTGGCATGACGCTGAACCCGGAATTTGTCGTCGACTTTGGAAGGGAACCGAACGGGCCATCCCGTTGTCATGAAGCACGCTATCCCGGCGGTGACTGTACGAGCGACATATGGCTGTAACCACGTATCGGGTTACCCTTGCAAACCGCGAAAATGCGACTTTTGAGGTCGTGGCGCGCCGTCCATTGCTGGAAAGCCTGCGCGAGCAGGGGGTCGATCTGCCCTACGGCTGCAAATATGGCGGTTGCATCACTTGTGCTGCGAAACTGACTGCGGGCATCGTCGATCAGCGGCGGCAAGTTGCGCTGAACAAACGCCAGATCAATGCAGGATACGTGATCTTGTGCGTTGCGCGTCCCATGTCGGACGTCACGCTTGAGATCGGCGTCGACAGCCACGGGGCACTCTATCGCAACCCGTTCCTCGACCCGCTGGAACCCCATGACTTAAGGCAGGCATCGCCGCACCAAAGGCTTGACGATGGACCATAGGCAACCTTACTCGGACGACTATCTGCAGGGAATCCTGAAGTCGGTCAAGACTATCGCCATGGTCGGCGCGAGCCCCGACAGGACCAAGTTCAGCTACGGAGTGCTGCGTGTCTTGAGCGAAACCGGATACGACATGATCCCCGTCAACCCGCTTCCCGGCCTCGCGGAAATCCGCGGCATCAAGGTCTATCCCAGCCTGGCCGCAATTGACCGCCCGGTAGACATGGTCGAGGTCTTCCGCCGTCCTGAAGACCTTAAGGGTGTTGCGCGCGAAGCCATCGCGATCCGGGCCAAGGTTCTTTGGGGTCAGATCGGTGTAGTGGACCACGACGCCGCAACGCTCGCTGAGAGTGCCGGCCTGAAAGTCGTGATGGACCGTTGCCCGAAAATCGAGTTGTTTCGTCCTTTCTGGAAGCCCAAACTCCACTTGGGAATCTGAACGAGCAACCCAAGAGCAGGAGTCCACAATGCGTGACGTGATCATTTGTTCAGCCGCACGCACTGCCATCGGCACCTTCGGCGGCACTTTGGCGGGAACGCCGCTCACGGACTTGGCGACCCATGTTGCGGTCGAGGCCATCGGGCGTGCGAATCTGCAACCCCTGGACGTGGATCAGACCGTGTTTGGCAACGTCATTCACACCGAGCCGCGGGACGTTTACCTGTCGCGCGTTGCCGCCATCGGTGCAGGCGTGCCCGAGACGGCGCCGGCCCTGACGCTGAACCGGCTTTGCGGCAGTGGGCTGCAAGCGGTCGTAGCCGGGGCCGAGCAAATCCAGCTTGGAAATGCCGACGTCGTGCTGACTGGAGGTGCGGAGAACATGAGCCGCGCTGGCCATTTGATCGGCAAGGCCCGTTTCGGCGCCAAGATGGGCGACGTTTCGGCGACCGACATGATGGTCGGCGCGTTGACCGATCCCTTCGGCCATGGACACATGGGCGAAACGGCCGAAAACGTGGCCGAGGCCAGCGAAATCGAGCGCGAGACCCAGGACGCCTATGCACTGGAAAGCCACCTGCGTGCTGCCGCAGCCATCGATGCCGGGCGATTTGACGATCAGATCGTACCGATAACAGTGCAGCACGGACGCAAGGAAGCCGTCTTCCAGAAGGACGAACATGTCCGCCGAAACGTGAAGCCCGGCGATCTGGCAAAGTTGCGTCCGGCGTTCAGGAAGGACGGTTCGGTCACGCCAGGCAATTCATCGGGCATCAACGACGGTGCGGCAGCGCTGATCGTCGCTGATTCGGGCACCGCGCGAAACAAGGGCCTGTCCGCGATCGCGAAGATCCGCTCAAGCGCCGTTTCAGGTGTCGCCCCCGAAGTGATGGGCATGGGGCCTGTTCCAGCGGTGAAGCTGGCGCTGAAGCGCGCTGGCTTGTCGGTGGATGACTTGGCGTGCATCGAATCGAACGAGGCATTTGCCGCTCAGGCCTGCGCCGTTTCGAAGGCACTCGGTTTCGCGCCGGAGAGGACCAACCCGAACGGCGGCGCGATTGCACTTGGGCATCCGGTCGGCGCGTCTGGTGCGATCATTCTGACCAAATTGATCTACGAACTTCGGCGTACGGCCGGACGGTACGGTCTCGCGACCATGTGCATCGGTGGGGGGCAAGGGATTGCCGTAGTAGTCGAGAACTTCGATGCTGGCGCTTGAGAGAGATGTAAGTCGTAAGCGTCACCGATCCAGGAACAAGGTGTGGAGGCAACGCGCTTGGACCAGCCGTTGTGTCAGTTCACGCAAACAAGGTGAACCATGTCGAAACTAACGGTCACAATCCGGTCAGCTGTAAAGGCACCGATCGAAACGGTTTGGCGTGCCTACACATCGCCTGAACACGTCACGCGCTGGAATTTTGCTTCTGAAGACTGGCATTGTCCATGTGCCGAAATTGACTTGATCGTCGGCGGAAGGCACTGGGCTCGCATGGAAGCCAAAGACCGGAGTTTCGGTTTTGATTTCGAGGGCGTCTATGAGGAGGTCAAGCCCCAAGAGATGATCTCGCTCGTCCTGGGCGATGGTCGGAAGGTGAGAACCACATTTGCTGACATTGAAGGCGCCACGATAGTGGAGACGGTTTTCGAGGCCGAATCCGAGAACCCGATCGAGAAGCAGCGAGATGGTTGGCAAGCGATCCTCGACAATTTCAAGGCACACGCCGAAACCATTGATTGAGGTCCGTTCTGGGGCCAAAGCCCATGTTGGCAGCTGTCAGCCATTTGAAATCGTCCAGTGTCCGAAAGGGAGCAGTCCGGAACTGCGCTAAATTGGGCAATGTAAGCCACACTTGAATTTCTCCGCAGCGAGTGCGACGTCAGCGCTCGCCGCCCGAAAACGACCCAAGTTGTGGCAGAGTGTGCGCCGCATGTCGCCGCGCACATCGCACTTGTACAGTTTGATGACGAAGCCGCCGGCCGAAACTCTTGTCGCGCCGCCAGATGTCTGGTCGACGACGTCGTCCCGGGAGCAGTTCCTACGTGTGTCGGTCATGCCTTCGGAGTTCTTCTTGCGAAATGTTCATTGACGCGTCTATGGCAGGTGCCCGCATTTGCGCACGACCCTCAAGGAGAGTGCCGCAAAGTGCGGGGCAGCTTTCATTTCAAGCCCTTGCCACCGTCAAATCCGAAATTCAACTGCCCCACACTTTGCGATATTCACCTTCCTCGAGCGAAAGTATGCAGTTACAAACGGGCATTTGAAT
>JAJEAC010000184.1 GCA_022824315.1 Silicimonas sp. | reverse complement strand
CCGCTGCACTGGCTGCTGCTGACGACCGAGCGCCCGGCCGAGGGCGAGGCCGACGCCATGCATGCCGCGACCGTGCTGGACTGGTACCGTCGAAGATGGACAGTTGAAACCTGGTTTCGAACCCTGAAGACCGGGACCCGGATCAAGGACCGCCGGCTGGACAGCGCCGACGACCTGCGCAAGTGCCTCGCCTTCGACGCCGTCACCGCCGTCCATGTCGCCGACCTGACCGTCCTCGCGCGGGAGCGTCCCGAGACCCCGGCGACCGAGGTGTTTCCCGAGGAGGACGTCGACCTGCTCCACACGCTGCTGGAATCCCAGGGTCACCGGAACGTCGTGAGGATGTCCGACGGAAAGGCGCCCGACATCAGGGCGGTGGTCATCGACCTCGGGCGGCTCGTCGGATCGCATCCTTCCTCGCGGCAGCAGCTGCCGGGAACGAAAAAGGTGTGGCAGGGGCTCGAACGGCTGCACTGGGCGATCCAGGTCCGCGACGCCATCGGCGAGAGAAAGCGCGAATAGGATCGCCTATATAAGTGTGGGACGTTGAAAGATCTCGGCTCAGGAAGCCGACCGTCTTTCTGCGCGAGATACTTCATCAGTGGGTTCGTCGTCATGCAGAGGTTAACATAGCCGTCGATGCCTCGGAGAGCATCCAGGTCCCAGCTTAATTGGTTCCCACCGGTGGCGTCGGGCCACCAGCCTTCCTCCCGCATCTTCGCTTTGGAGAGAAAGCCCTTGGCCGCGATGGATGAAAAATCTGACTTGTCAGTGAAGTGATACAGGTAGCGATGCTGCGTACTCCTCGAAATCTTGGTGACCAACTCGTCAACCGTCATGTTTCCAGCCTCCCTTCGACAAGAATAACCATTGCCTCCCCTTTTCAATATAGTTGGCCGCGAAAAATTTTCGTGTTTTATCCGTCGAGGGTGGACGGGAAACGAGCGTTTACGGTCAAGCGCGAGTGGTCTCATATCAATCCCAGCTCCCTGACTGATTCGAAGGCGCCGTTTGTTTCGGCCGCTCGACACCGACGAGATTGTCCGGGACCCGGCGGTTCCGGAAGACGACGTGGACGCCGTCAGGGCGTGGCTGGACCGCCATGAGTGGGAGGCGGTCGTGGTCCGGGATATCCGAGACCGGCCCCGTCGGGCCTATCGCGTTGCCGGGCCGGACAAGGCTCCCGGTGCCCTGACGGAGTGGCGTGCGCGCCGACGGCGTGATGGCAAGGATTCCGACAAGCAGATGAAGGCCCTGAACATTCGCCGCGACGGCTTCCATGGCGAATCGAACGACACCGTGATCAATTTCTTTGGCGAGAGGACCAAGCCTTTGAGTGCTACGCTTGGCCAAGGCGCGCAGTGGGCGTTGCCTTCAACCCTGAACGTAAAATCGAACATGCGGGACGCCCGAGCGCACCATCTCTCCCAAGAGCTCTGCCGCGTCCACCGACGCATCAGCAAAGGAGCATGACCTGCTTCACGTGTCCCTCGCGTCCACCTCTTCGTCCTCGGCGAACATTTCTGCCTGGTTATCGGACTCCTCGCCTCTCCCGTCGGCCGCGGTGCCGGGCGGAGGACGGCTATCCAGAAGCCCCGCCGACCGAAGCTCCTTCAATCCGGGAAGGTCCTTCGTGCTTTCAAGTCCAAAGTGGTCCAGGAAGGTCTGGGTCACCACGTAGGTCACCGGTCGCCCGGGGGTCATCCTCCGGCGGCCCAGCCTTATCCACTCGAGCTCGAAGAGCTGGTCAAGCGTACCCCGGCTGACGCTCACGCCGCGAATTTCCTCGATCTCCGCCCGGGTCGCAGGCTGGTGATAGGCAATGATCGTCAATGTCTCGATCGCTGCGCGACTTAGCCTGCGCGTCTCAACGGTCTCCTTCGTCATCAGGAACCCGAGATCGGGCGACGTCCGGATGGCCCAGCCATCGCCGGACTTTCGCACGTTCACGCCTCGCCCCTCGTATCGTGCCTTCAGCAGTTCAAGCGCCTTGGCCGCATCGCTTCCGTGGGGCATGCGAGCATTGAGGTCGACAACGGAAATCGGCTCCGCCGACGCGAACAGTATGGCCTCGACCATCCGCTCCTGCTCGTCCAGCGGCGGGGCTTCAAACAGGCTGCCTAGCGCCCCGAAGTCCTCGTCCGGGTCAACCACTCTGGACCACCTTGATCTGGATCGGTGCGAATGTCTCACTTTGCCGAATCTGAATAGCGCCGCCCTTCGCGAGTTCCAGCGAAGCGGCAAAATGCGATGCCGTGGCCGAACGGCGCCGTTTCGGATCAGCTCCCCAGCCTTCCGGCAAGTAGGACATGAGGTCGGTCCATTCGCCCGCGTATCCGATCAGCCCTCGCATTCGCTCAAGCGCGTGCTCGAGCGTCATCACGTGTTCACGGACGAACGTGAACGGGCGAAACTCGTCTCGGGTGCGAACCCTGGCATAGCCCTGCATGAGATCCAGGAGAGACGCGGTGTAGCGAACGCGGCGCACACGGGTCACGTCTTCCGGAATGCCGCGCACAAAGAAGTCCCTGCCTTTCTGATCCCGTGCCATGAGCTTGGCCGCGGAATCCCGCATCGCGGCCAGACGCTCGAGCTGGAATGCAAGATGCGCTGCCAGTTCCTCGCCTGATTGTCCTTCGTCATCCGGGTCTCGCGGCAAGAGCAATCGCGACTTGAGAAAGGTCAGCCAGGCCGCCAGAACCAGATAGTCGGCGGCAAGCTCGATCCTGAGGGTCTTCGCGCGCGCGATGAACAGGAGGTACTGCTCTGCCAGGGCCAGCACGCTGATCTTGCGAAGATCCACTTTCTGGTTGCGCGCAAGCTGGAGAAGCAGATCAAGCGGCCCCTCGAACCCATCCACGTCGACGAACAGCGCATCGGGCTCGACGCGAGCCTCGACATCGACAAAATCCGCATCACCGTCCGGCATTTTTCTCCGCCTCCCGCGTCAGTGCCGCAAACTCGGCTTCAAATTCGCAAATGTCAACATCTAGTGGGTTCTTTCGCTCAGAAAACGCAATATCTGCCAATCTCTGTGTCGATGACGACATGTCACCAACGGCTGCCGCGATCGCCGACATCTCGGAAAGATCGCCGCTGCAATGGAGAACCAGATCACATCCGGCGTCGCGTGCCGAAGCAGCACGGGATTCGACCTTGCCGGGCAATGCCCCCATCGAGATGTCGTCCGTCAGCAACAATCCCGTAAGCCCAAGCTCTTCACGCAGATACGTCACTGCGGACCTGGAAAGCGTGACCGGCCCTTCCGGATCGATTTCCGGAAGGACAACATGAGCCGTCATCGTCATTGGCACGTCAGCGAGTTCGCGAAACGGCAAGAAGTCGGTCTCGACGAGTTCAGCAAGCGATGCGTCGATGCAAGGCAGGTCCTCGTGACTGTCACGCGTCGCGCGTCCGTGGCCGGGTGCGTGCTTCAGGACAGGAAGGCAGCCTGCATCCGACAGGCCGGCGGCCAGCGCACGCGCCATGACCGTCACCACGGACGCAGTGGACCCGAGGCAACGATTCCTGAGGAAGGGATGGGTTTCGGGCCTGGCAACGTCCGCACAGGGGGCGCAGTTCACGTCTATGCCGTGCGCGAGAAGCTCGGCGCCAATGAGGAACCCACGCAGGTAGATCGCCCGTTCGGCCGCGGGCGACACGCCGCCACTGCCAGCAAGCGCTTCCACTTGGTCGAGGGGAGGCATCCACTCGCGCCAATGAGGGGCCCGCATTCGCTGAACGCGGCCGCCCTCCTGGTCGATCAAAATCGGCGCATTGCGCCCGACGGACTCGCGTAGCGCCGCTGTCAAGCGGCGAAGCTGGTCCGGCGACTTGCAGTTCCGTTGAAACATGATGAACCCGAAGGGCTCTGCCTCGGAGAAGAACCTCGCCTCCCGGCGACCAAGCTCAGGTCCGGAAGGTGCAAAGATATACGCACCCCTTGGCACTTACTGCTGCACGACCGGAATGCAGTCTGCACCATCCGCCTGCAGCACCGAGCAAAAGCGCCGAGCATCGGCCAGATCCACAAATCCCGTTGCCCGCAATCGGAAGAACGTGTGTTCACCTGACGTCACTTCCTGCACGACCCGTTGCTTGCCGACCATGTAATCGCCGAAGCGTGCAACGATTCTGTCCCACTCGTCATGCGCAGCACCCGCATTTCCGTGGGCACCCAGTTGCACGAGCCTTGTGCCCGGCGGGATTGCCGAAGGTTGAACATCGGTTGCGCCCGGCCCGGCGGAGGGTGAAGCTGAGGCTTGCAAGCCTTCCGGGCGACGCGGCGGCGGTCGAAAGGCCGCCGGAATCAGCCCGGTGCCGGTCGCGCCCGCCGTCGTGGCCGAGGATGCCGTCAAGACATCTGCCAGCGCTTCCTGAACGGCTCGGTCGATTCCGGAAAGCAGGGCATCTTGCCGACCGTCGACCACCTGTTCCGTTCCAATCCTGGGAGCCTCGCCGACCGTCACAATTGTCTCGTCAACGTCGATCGCGCTGCCGGACAGTGCCACGCCTTCTTCGGCAGCACCGACTCCCGGCAGCGCCCCCATCGCAAGATCCTCGATTTCGTCCAGGGCTGCCGGCTCGGACACGAGAACCACCTCCGTCACGGGAGGAGCATCTGCTCGATCCTCCGCGATTCGGTTGACCGTCAGTCCGCGATTTTCGCTTGACAGCCCGCCGGGATCTTCGGGCAGTACGCGCATCGGTCCGGAAATCGCCTGTATCACAGGGACGCCGGTCACGTCCCTGACCCATAGCTGCCATGCCCAAGCCGCCAGTCCTGCAATCAGCATGACCGAAAGGAGCGCCCCGGCCCAATTCATGACAGCCGCCCAGAATCCGTCCTCGACGGATTCCTCCTGATCTTCGAAATTGATTGCCGTCATTTGCGTGCCTCAATGCTGCCGCCGGTTGTTCCAGCGGTCATCCTGCTCGTCTCGCGCACGGTCCGGGCACTCGTTGTATTCAGCGCATTTCCTCGACCGGCGCCACCCCCAGAATACCCAATCCATTGGAAATTACAATGCCCACGGCGCGTGGAAGCGCTATTTTCCTCCCTGTCGCCCCTGGATCCCCTTCGTGCAGGAATCGCAGTGCAGGCTTGGAATTGCCAAGATTCCAAAGGGCATGGAACTCGGATGCGAGGTCGTAGAGGTAGAACGCTATCCGGTGCGGCTCGTGGTTTCGTGCCGCGATCTCGACCAGCCTGGGCCACTCGGCGACCTTGCGTGCCAAGGCAAATTCCGCCTCGTCCTCAAGCTTGGCGTCGTCAGACCAGTCGAGATGCATCCTTTCGGCCTTGCGCATCACGGAGCGAATGCGCGCGTGAGCATATTGCACATAGAATACGGGATTGTCCTTGGACTGTTCAGTCACCTTGTCGAGGTCAAAATCCAGCGGCGCGTCATTCCTGCGGGTCAGCATCACCATCCGGGTCACGTCCGCCCCCACGCGATCAACCAGTTCCTGCAGCGAAACGAACGCGCCTGCCCGCTTTGACATCTTCAGGGGCTTGCCACTCTCCCAGAGCCTGACCAGCTGGGTCAGCTTGATGTCCAAGGGCACGCGCCCGTCCGAAAGGGCCGATACGGCAGCCGACATGCGCTTCACGTATCCTCCGTGATCGGCACCGAAGACGTCGATCAGTTCGTCGTAGCCTCGCGAGATCTTGTCCCAGTGATAGGCGATGTCCGGCGCAAAATACGTCCATGAACCGTCCGACTTCATGATCGGCCGGTCCACGTCATCGCCGTGCGCCGTGGAGCGGAATAGCGTCTGCTCGCGCGCTTCCCAGTCTTCGGTCTGCCTGCCCTTGGGCGGATCGAGCGTGCCCTGGTAGATGAGATCACGCCTCTTCAGCTCTTCAACCGCCGCCTCGATCCGACCCGTGCCAAAGAGCGACCTCTCGCTGAAGTACACGTCCATCGTCACTCCGATGGCCGAAAGGTCCTCCCGGATCAGGTCCATCATCTCTTGGGTGGCGAATTCCCTGACTTCCGACAGCCAGGCGCCCTCGTCCTTGCCGACATGCGTGTCGCCGACACTGTCCTTGAGCGCCTCCGCCACCGGAACCAGGTAGTCGCCCGGGTACGCGTCCTCGTCGAACACGACGTCCTGTCCATGCGCTTCCAGGTAACGGAGGTAGACCGACCGTGCCAACGTGTCGACCTGCGTGCCGCCGTCATTGACGTAGTATTCGCGGGTGACGTCGTAGCCCGTGAATTCCAGGAGCGACGCCAGCGCGTCGCCGAAGACCGCTCCCCGCAGGTTGCCGACATGCAGCGGCCCGGTCGGATTGGCGGACACGAATTCGACATTGACCCTGACTCCGGCACCCATACCGGAGTGACCGAATTGCGGTCCTGCATCGATCGCTTCCGCCAGCACGTCATGCCAGATCACGGGAGCCAGCCGCAGGTTTATGAAGCCGGGGCCTGCAACTTCGGCGCGGACGATGCTCGGATCATCCATCAGCCTCTCGGCCAGCGCTTCTGCGAGAGCCCGCGGGCGCTTGCCCGCGAGCCTCGCAAGCACCATCGCGGCATTCGTTGCCATGTCGCCATGGGCCGCATCCCTCGGCGGTTCCACCGTTACATTGCCCCACGAGAGGTCAGCCGGCAACGCACCCTCGGCCACCAAGGCGTCAAGCGTTTCCAGGACCGATGCACGGATATCGCTGAAGATGTTCATGCGCGCGGTTTATCACCCAACTCGTTGCAGTCAAACAACGACGCGGACCGACCTGCGTCCGAATCGTGGAACCAGGCTCAGCGCCTCGGTTCGACGATGAATTTCTCGTGGCACTGGAACGCGAACCGATCCGTCATCCCGGCAATGTAGTCCGAAACGATCCGGGCAAGCTCGGTTTCGCCGTCGGCTCTCTCAACGTCCTCAAGCCAGCGGCGAGGCAGCCTTTCCGGGTGATCGAGAAAGTGCGGAAACAGGTCCCGGAGGACGCCAGTCACCTCCTTGCGCTTTTTGACAACCGACGGAGCACGGTACATCCGGTCAAACAGGAAATCGCGAATCACCTTCAGATCCTGATGAAGGGCATCCGAGAACAGAATGACCTGGGATCCGGCATTTCGAATGTCATCGGGCGTTCGCGGAGCGAGCCTGTCCAGGTTCCTCCTTGATGCTTCGATGACGTCCTCGACCAGAACGCCGAAGAACCGGCGCAACGCCTCGTGGCGACGTCGATAGCGGTCAAGACCCGGATACAGTTCGTCCACGCGATCGAAGCACCGGCCCAGAATCGGCAGCCCGATAAGGTCATCGGTCGAAAACAGTTTCGCCCTCAACCCGTCATGCAGGTCATGGTGATTGTAGGCGATGTCGTCCGAAACCGCAGCCACCTGTGCCTCAGCGCTGGCGAACGTGTCCGTTTCGAGATCGTGTCGCTGCTGGTAGGCCGCAAGCGCCCAGGGCAGGTCACCGGTCACCGGACCGTTATGCTTGGCGATTCCTTCCAGCGTTTCCCAAGTGAGATTGAGGCCGTCAAAATCGGCATAGTGACGCTCGAGATCGGTCACGATGCGCAACGCCTGCGCATTGTGATCGAAACCGCCGTGAGGCGCCATCAGTTCCGCGAGGGCATCCTCGCCCGTATGGCCGAAAGGCGTGTGGCCAAGATCGTGCGCCAGGGCCACGGCTTCGGTCAGTTCCGTGTTGAACCCGAGCGCGCTGGAGATGGTGCGCGCCACCTGGGCGACCTCGATCGAGTGCGTCAGCCTCGTCCGGAAGTAATCCCCCTCGTGCTCGATGAAGACTTGCGTCTTGTGCTTGAGCCGGCGGAACGCGCTGGAATGAATGATGCGGTCGCGGTCGCGCTGATAGCACGACCGAAAGGCGCTGTGCTCCTCCGGAAACAAGCGCCCGCGACTCCTGGTGGGATCCGATGCATAGGGCTCCAGCATCCGCCTTCTCTTGCCCGGCCGTGCCGCACCACGTATATTCAGGTGTGCCTTCAATGGAAACGCCGGAGTTCGGCATGGATATCGCAGTCCCCCCTCAGGTCACGCACCGCGCCTTTGAGCGGCTGGCCAAAATCAATTCCGGCGCAGGCGTTCCCAAGGCGCTCCGCGTCGCGGTCGAGGGCGGCGGTTGTTCGGGCTTTCAGTACAGCATCGACCTCGACGAGCCGGCGGAAGGCGACCTTGTACTCGAAGGTGAGGGACAGAAGGTCGTCGTTGATGAGGTGTCGCTTCCGTTTCTGTCAAACGCCGTCATCGACTTCTCGGACGAGCTCATCGGCGCGCGTTTCGTGGTCGAGAACCCCAACGCGACATCCAGCTGCGGCTGCGGCACGTCATTTTCGATCTGACCCTGTCGCGCGACGCAATTTGACGTCGACCGCGCAACTCGCGCGCGACACGTTTCGGTATGTTGCGACCGCGCGCGGCTCCGGCGATGGATCGGGGCGCCGCCAATCCGGTCTGCTTGCCGAGCCTGAGGGAATGGTCCAAAAGCTTGCAAGGAGGGACCAGATGCGCATTGCGACATTCAACATCAACGGAATCAAGGCACGCTTCGAAGGCCTGACGGACTGGCTCGGCACCAGTGCACCCGACGTCGCTCTTCTCCAGGAGATCAAGTCCCAGGACGAGACCTTTCCCCGCGGGCACTTCGAGGACCTTGGCTACGCCGTGGAGACCCACGGCCAGAAGGGCTTCAATGGCGTGGCAATCCTCTCAAGGCTCCCGCTCGAGGATGTCGTCCGCGGTCTCCCGGGCGACCCGAACGACATGCAGGCACGCTGGATCGAGGCGACCGTTATCGACAGGACACCGGTTCGCGTCTGCTGTCTCTATCTTCCAAACGGCAATCCGGCCCCGGGCGAGAAATACGACTACAAGCTCGCCTGGATGAAGCGCCTGCAGCACAGGGCCGCAGAATTGCTGGCTGCCGAGGAACCTGCGGTCATGGCCGGTGACTACAACGTGATTCCGCAGGACGAGGACGCGGCCCGGCCGGACGCATGGCGCGAAGATGCACTTGCACGACCCGAATCCCGCGCCGCCTTTCGCGAAGTCCTCAACCTGGGCTACACCGACGCCTTCCGCGCACGGCGCCAAGATCCCGGTCACTACTCGTTCTGGGACTACCAGCGGAACGCATTTGACAGGAACGACGGCATCCGGATCGATCACCTGCTGCTGACGCCGCAGGCAGCGGACCTGATGAGCGACTGCTGGATCGAGGCCGAGGTGCGCGGTCGCGAGAGACCCTCGGACCACACGCCGGTCTGGATTGAACTGGACGCCTGAACCGGCCTGGCGCACTCCAGGGCACCAGCCATGAACCTGTCGGTGCCGCAAGGATGCGGCGCCCGGTCTATTCCGCAGCCACTCGCTCGGTTCCAAGCAGGTCCGCCAAGTACCGTCCCGTGTGGCTGATCGGCGACTTGGCCACGTCTTCGGGCGTGCCGACCGCAACGATCTGCCCTCCGCCGTCACCGCCCTCGGGCCCGATGTCGATGATCCAGTCCGCCGTCTTGATGACGTCGAGATTGTGCTCGATGACGATCACGGAATTGCCTTGATCGACCAGTTCGTGAAGCACATCGAGAAGTTTCCGCACGTCGTCGAAATGCAGCCCGGTGGTCGGCTCGTCCAGGATGTAAAGCGTGCGCCCCGTCGCGCGTCGCGACAGTTCCTTTGAGAGCTTGACCCGCTGCGCCTCGCCGCCTGACAGCGTGGTCGCCTGCTGGCCGACCTTGATATAGCCGAGCCCGACCCGCATCAACGCATCCATCTTCTCCCGGATCGAGGGCACCGCCTTGAAGAACTGCTGCGCGTCCTCGACCGTCATGTCGAGCACGTCGGCAATCGATTTGCCCTTGAACTTGATTTCCAGCGTTTCGCGATTGTACCTCGCGCCCTTGCAGGTTTCGCAGGTCACGTACACGTCTGGAAGAAAGTGCATCTCGATCTTGATGACGCCGTCGCCCTGACACGCCTCGCAACGCCCGCCCTTGACGTTGAAGCTGAAGCGCCCGGGCTTGTATCCTCGGGCGCGCGACTCCGGGAGACCAGTGAACCAGTCCCGGATCGGCGTAAATGCTCCGGTGTAGGTCGCCGGGTTTGAACGCGGGGTTCGACCGATCGGCCGCTGGTCGATGTCGATCACCTTGTCCAGGAACTCGAGCCCCTTGATTCCCTCACAGGGTGCCGGGGTCTGGCGTGCAGCGTTGAGGCGCATCGAGGCGGTCTTGAAGAGCGTTTCGACGGTGAGGGTCGACTTGCCGCCCCCGGACACGCCGGTCACGCAGATGAACTTGCCGAGCGGAAATTCCGCTGTCACCTCCTTCAGGTTGTTGCCGGTCGCCCGTACGACGCTGACCGACCTGCCCTTCCCGGCCCGCCGCGACATCGGCACGCCGATGGCACGCCGACCGGCCAGATAGTCGCCCGTGATGCTCTTCTTGTTGGCGGCGATCCTCGCCGGAGCGCCTTCGGCCACGACCTGGCCGCCGTGCACCCCCGCGCCCGGCCCGATGTCGAAGACGTGATCTGCTTCCCGAATCGCCTCCTCGTCATGTTCCACCACGATGACCGTGTTGCCCTGGTCCCGTAGGTTCTTCAAAGTCTGCAGGAGCCGCCCGTTGTCGCGCTGGTGCAGCCCGATGGACGGTTCGTCGAGGACATAGAGCACGCCGGTCAGGCCTGAGCCGATCTGGCTTGCCAGCCTGATCCTTTGCGATTCTCCACCGGAAAGCGTGCCCGCGTTCCGGCTGAGCGTGAGATATTCGAGTCCAACGTTGTTCAGGAAGCCAAGCCGCTCTCGGATCTCCTTGAGCACCGCTTGCGCAATCTCGTTCTTCTGCCTGGTGAGGCGCTTCGGCACACCATCGACCCACGTGAGCGCCTCGTGAATCGACATCTGCACGACTTCACCGGCATGAAGCCCGCCAATCTTGACAGCGAGCGCCTCGGGCCGCAGACGGTGACCCTCGCAGGCTCCGCACGGGCGGTTGTTCTGATAGCGCTCAAACTCTTCGCGAACCCAGTTTGAATCGGTTTCGCGATAGCGACGCTCCATGTTAGGAATCACGCCTTCGAACGGTCGCTTCACCTGGTAAATGCGCCCGTTCTCGTCGTAGCGGAACAGGATCTGCTCCTCGCCGGAACCGTAGAGGAACACGCGCTGGACCTCTTCCGGCAGATCCTTCCACTTTGTGCTGGCGTCGAACTTGTAGTGCTTCGCAAGGGCCTCGATGGTCTGCTTGAAATACGGGCTCTTGCCCTTCCGCCACGGGGCAAGCGCGCCGTCATAGACCTTCAGGTTCCCGTCCGGAACCACGAGACGCTCGTCGAAGAACAACTCGACGCCCAAGCCGTCGCAATCCGGGCAGGCCCCGAAGGGCGCGTTGAACGAGAAGAGTCGCGGCTCGATTTCCGGGATCGTGAACCCCGAGACCGGGCAGGCGAAATTCTCGGAAAACGTGATTCTCTCCGGACGACCGTCCTTCGGAGCGGTTTCCAGGATCGCGATTCCATCGGCGAGATCAAGCGCCGTCCGGAAACTGTCGGCCAGCCGCGTCTCGATGCCCTTCTTGATCACGATGCGGTCGACCACCACGTCGATGTCGTGGCGGAACTTCTTGTCAAGCGCGGGCGGTTCCTCCAGCTCGAAGAACTGGCCGTCCACCTTGACCCGCTGGAACCCCTGCTTGCGGAGTTCGAGGAACTCCTTGCGGTACTCGCCCTTCCTGTCACGCACTATGGGTGCCAGGAGAAAGGCCCGGGTTCCCTCCTCCATCGCCATGACGCGATCAACCATGTCCTGCACCTGCTGAGCCTCGATCGGCAGGCCGGTTTCCGGCGAGTATGGCGTACCGGCACGGGCGAACAGGAGGCGCAGATAGTCGTAGATCTCCGTGACCGTCCCAACGGTCGAGCGCGGGTTCTTGGAGGTCGTCTTCTGTTCTATCGAGATCGCGGGCGACAGCCCGCTGATATGATCCACGTCAGGCTTTTCCATCATGTTGAGGAACTGCCGCGCATAGGCCGAAAGCGACTCGACGTAGCGACGCTGGCCCTCGGCGTAGATCGTGTCGAAGGCAAGAGACGACTTGCCCGATCCAGAGAGGCCGGTGATCACCACAAGGCTGTTGCGCGGAATGTCGACGTCGATGTTCTTGAGATTGTGCTCGCGGGCGCCTCGGACCTCGATGTTCTTCTGCTCGGCCATTCGCCTCCCCTCTGTCGCGTCCCACAGATAGGTCAACCCCGACGGACAGAAAAGACGATTCTTGTCGGGGCACGGACGAAATCATCCCGCATGGCCGCGCTGCGCCACCGTGGCCCCCTCGCGTCATCCAAGGGCGAAATCCTCTCCGTGCATTCGCAACTTTCCTGCATTCTTCGAATCTCTGTCCAAGGGTCGACCTGCCGTCCCGATCGACGCTTGGCGCGCGTCGCGCCCATGAACTCCTGGAGCGGGAACCGGGGTTCGGACCGCTTGGTCGTCACCTTCGTTCCGTCTGCGTTCCGCGGCACGAATGAAGCGGCTTCGCGGTCTCGCGTGGCGACAACCCGCACAATTTGCGACCTGAGGCCGGCTACAGGCCCCGCCTCGTGGATGCCGCCGCCATCCAAGCACTACAAGGGTTTGCGCTTGCACCTCGTATGAACGCGAAAGTCACCCGGGCGAATTCCATGGCACAATTCCACGCACTTGCGAAACGGTCAGCAGCGGCTCCGGGCGAAACTCGTCGTCGAGACGGACCACCGAACGCCCGGGACGACGGACTGCCCGTTACTTGACCACACGAGGTACCCGCAACCCATGTCGGTCTCGTCAACGCCTCGGGACGTGACAGGGTCACTTCGTGCCGGAGGCGGCATTGGGAATCACTTGAAGCGAGAGGTTTTGACGCGTAACCTGATGGTCGACGGCGCATTGCTCACGCGGCAAAACGATGACACGCTGGAGGGAGTGCGCATATCCCGGTCGCCACCCGCGACCATGGTGTTGAACGTGACGGATCCTGCCGGTCAGGACTACCGGAAAACGAGGAGAAAAGACATTGCTGACCCTCGCTGAAGAAATCATTCTTCTCATGCTCGAAGACGAGAGCGGAAAGTTCATCCACGTTCCGGAGCATTCCTTCAGCTATGCACTTTCCGGCGCAGTGTTGATGGACCTCGCCTTTGAAGGCAAAATCGACACCGATCCAGAGAGACTTTTTGTCACGAACCGCGAGCCCTCAGGGAACGATCTGCTGGATTCGGCACTTCATGACATCTGTGCCTCCGAGGAGCAGCATGATTCCCGCTACTGGGTTGAATTCTTCAGCCGCAAATCCGCTGACATCCGGAGAGCATCCCTTGACCGCCTGTGCGCCAACGGCATCCTGCAGGAAGAGGAAAACCTCTTTCTCTGGGTGTTCAGGTCCCGCCGGTATCCCACGCGCGATGGCGCGGTCGAGCGGCGGGAAGTGAAACTCCGCATAATGTCGCTGTTGTTCAGTGATGAAATCCCGGAGCCACGCGACATTGCAATCATAGGCTTGGCAGATGTGTGCAGGATTTTTGAGCACTTGCTTGCACGGCCTGAACGCGAAAGAGTCCGCGACCGCATTAACCAGATACGGAAACTGGAGTTGATTGCGGACACCGTTGTTACAGCAGTCCGGGAAATCGAGACGCGAATTGCTCAGTCCATGACGATGCATCCGATGTAGCCATGCCGGCGACCTCCGCGCACTGACTCTCCTGACGCGCAGCCTCACGGGTTCCAAGCAGGCCTCGGCCGTTGCAGGGCGGTCGCATTCCGACTTTCTTCGGCAGGGACGCCGCCTCAGTCGGTTCCCGAATGTCGCAGCGCCGGTCGCCGACAGTGGATTTCTCCAGGGCGATACCTCCTTCCGGTCGTCCAGCCCCTTGCGTGCGCAGCTCCGCTGCAGCGATCACAGGCCAGGACGTCGCTGGTTCGCCCAAGTCAAATGTGGATGGCGCGATCGTAGGCGTCCAGCACGCTTTCGTGCATCATCTCGCTCAGCGTCGGATGCGGGAAGACAGTGCCCATGAGGTCTTCTTCCGTCGTCTCGAGCTGCCGGCCCACGACATAGCCCTGTATGAGCTCGGTGACCTCTGCGCCAACCATGTGCGCACCCAGCAACTCGCCTGTCTTCTCGTCGAACACGGTCTTGACCAGCCCCTCCTGCTCACCAAGTGCAATGGCCTTGCCGTTGCCGATGAAAGGAAAGCTGCCGACCTTGACCTTGTAGCCCATTTCCCTGGCCTTGGCCTCGGTGTACCCGACGCTTGCAATCTGCGGATGGCAGTACGTGCAACCTGCAATGCTCTCCGGCCTGACGGGATGCACCTTGTTCTTGCCGGCGATCAGTTCCGCAACCATGACCCCTTCGTGGCTGGCCTTGTGTGCAAGCCAGGGCGCGCCGGCGACATCGCCGATGGCAAAGAGCCCTTCGATGCCGGTCCTGCAGAACTCGTCGGTCACCACGTGCGTCCGGTCGATCTTGACGCCAAGCGCTTCGAGCCCGAGGCCTTCCGTGTTGCCCACAATACCCACGGCGGAAATGATCGTGTCGAAATCGTGTTTCTCGACCTTGCCGCCAGTTTCGACATGGGCCGTCAACTTGCTGCCCGCGCGGTCGAGCTTGGTCACCTTCGTCCCTTCGAGGATCTTCATTCCCTGCTTCAGGAAGGCCTTCTTTGCGAATGCGCTGATCTCGGCGTCCTCGACCGGCAGTATGCGGTCCATGACCTCGACGACGGTCGTCTCGGCTCCGAGCGTGTTGTAGAAGCTGGCAAACTCGATCCCGATCGCGCCGGATCCGATCACGAGCAGCTTCTTCGGCATGTGCGGAGGCATGAGTGCGTGCTTGTAGGTCCAGATGCGCTCCCCGTCGGCTTCGAGTCCAGGCAATTCCCGGGCACGTGCTCCTGTGGCAACAATGATCGACTTGGCGGAAAGCCCTTCTTCTCCAGCCTCTGTCTTGACCACGACCTTGCCCCGGGCGGGCACTGCCGCCTCTCCCATGAGAACCTCGACCTTGTTCTTCTTCATCAGATGGCCGACGCCGCCGTTCAACTGCCTTGCGACACCGCGTGATCGCTCAACCACGGCATCGAGGTCGTATTCGACGCCCTTGGCCTTCAGTCCGAACTCTTCGGCGCGGTGCATCAAGTGGAACACCTCCGACGACCGTAACATCGCCTTCGTCGGTATGCAGCCCCAGTTCAGGCAGATGCCCCCCATGTGCTCGCGTTCGATGATCGCCGTCTTGAGGCCCAATTGACTGGCGCGAATCGCGGCAACATATCCCCCCGGTCCCGCGCCGATCACGATGGCATCAAATGCCTTTTCCGCCATGCCCTCTCTCCAGCGAATAGATTGTTTGACGTTAAACAATCTGCCACAGACCGAGCAAGGAGTCACCCTTGGTTCGTTGAATACTGGGAATGTCCGCCATGCAAATCTGCGACGGCTGCCAACGGACCGCCCGCGGTTTCAGAGGGCGGCAGGAAGGTTGCGGGCTCGGATGTGTCGAACTGCGACCCCGCCCGAACGAAGATGCCGGGTAAATTGCAGGCCTGCATTCGGAGACGGCACTGATCCGAAAGGGCTAGGAGCATGCCACGCTCTCTGCCGATAGAGCGGCGCCTGCGGTGGCGCTTCCGACAGCCTCGCCGCAAGACGTGACTTCTGCACCTGGCATGCGGACCCCGCCGAGGCGTTCAGGCTGCCTTCATCTCTTCGACGACCGCCTTGTAGCCGCCGGCATCCAGATAAGCCTGCTCGGCCGCGTTGCTTTCTCGCGAGAGTGCTTCGTTGCGCGTGGGGAACCTGCCGAAGCGACGGATCACCTCGCGATGCGCACGCGCATGCGGCAAGGACAGGTGGCCCGTGTCCGGCATCCGCGACAACATCAGGCGGACCGCGCGTTCTTGATCCTCAAGACATTCCGAGTGCACGAGCGGCATGTAAAAGAACTGTCGCGCGGGCTCATCGAACCGTGTGTCCCAGCACTTCGCTATCGCCATCTTTGCGGCCGCCTTGGCCAGCCTGTCAGACTCAAACGCCCTTGGACTGTCCCGAAACATGTTCCTCGGAAACTGGTCGGTCAGAATGATGTACGCGAGAGCCCCTTCCGGGTAGGTGAGCCAAAGAGACAACCTGCCCTCGCACACGTCTTCATGATCGCCTTCGAAACGGTCTCGGATTTCCTGGTCCAGATCCTCTCCGCCCTCATACCATCCGGACGGTCCGGTCTCATTCAGCCAAAATGCCAGGATTTCTTCGGGGATTGACATGAAACACCACCTTTGGTCGCTCCGTTTCCGCCCCCCAAGGACGACTCAGCGTCACATCTGCTTTACATGCGATCGGGCAATGATCGCAACATAGTTCTTGAATTCTCGGTCGTTACCGGATGCAGCATGGCACTTTGGCCACATTCGGCGGGATTTGCAGCTGCCAATGACACCGCCGCGACTTTCCACTTCGCGAAACGCGCTGAGTACGACCAGCCGCTACGGCATCGATCACGCTGGCCCGAGATCGGATCCATGCACATCCAACCCAACAGGACAGGCCTCGGCATGGTGAGGGCTCCTGGCACCCGCGCCCGTTCATGCGAGACCCTGCAATTCTTCGTCCACGTCGGCCTCCGCCTCCGTGTTCTCGGCATAGATTTCCTGCGCCGCCTCGACGGCAACCGGCGTAGCCGTCGGCAGCACAGGGGCATAGCTCACCGCGCCGGAGGCGTCGTCGCTCGCATATATCGACGGGCGACGCGCCATCCTGAAAGCCACGTATGCCATCAATACGAGCATGACGCTGGCCATGAACATCCAGAAACCGCTCGGCCCAGCAGCCGCCATGGACCACCCGACAATGATTGGGCCGACGATCGCGCCCAGCCCGCCCACGAAAATCAATCCGCCCGACGCTGACGCCATGTCGTCCGGTTCAAGATAGTCGTTCGTGTATGCAATCAGGAGCGCGTAGAGCGGATTCGAGACGCCGCCCACCACGAAGCCTGCCACCAGCGCCACTTCGAAGAGGCCTCCCCAGAGGAAGCCGATGCCCCCGCCGATGGTACCGCCCACCGCCGCCGCAAAGATCAGCACACGGCGGTCCATCCGGTCCGACAGCCATCCGAACGGGTATTGCAGAATCATCCCGCCGACAAAGATCGCCGAGACAAATAGCGCGATCTGGGACACGGTGAAGCCAGCCTCCGTCCCATATATCGGTGCCATGCCGAATTGCGCCGAGAAGATCAGGCCAAGCAGGAACATGCCCACGATCCCGGTTGGAGAGACCTGGTAGAGCTGGGCAAGGCTCATCGCCTTCGTCGCCTCGAAGGCAGGTGTTGGCATTGCGGCAAGCAGAATCGGAACAAACGCGAAAGAGACCAGGACGGACGGAATGACGAACAGTTCGAACCCTGCAGGATCCGCGACGTTCAAGAGCGCCTGGCCGCTCACTAAGCCAGACATCTGAACGATCATGTACAGTGACAGTGCCTTACCGCGGCTCTCGTTCGGCGAAGCGTTGTTCAGCCAGCTTTCTGCCGTGACGTAAACACCGGAGAACGAGAACCCGATGATCACGCGCATCAGGATCCACGCCCATGGAAAGGTGATCGTGGGGTACAGGATCAGCACCGCAGAGATGAACGACCCAAGGGCCGCAAAGACCCTGACATGGCCGACGCGGCGAATCATTGCGGGCGCCAGGCGCGAGCCAAAGAGAAATCCGACGAAGTAGGCCGACGTGATGACGGCAAGCTCGGTGGTCGAGAACTCCTCGATCGCGCCGCGAATTCCAACGAGCGATCCCTGGAGGCCGTTTCCGACCATCAAGAGAAACATGCCGAGCATGAGTGCCCAAACGCTGCCTATGACCCTTAGCATCGGCGTGCTCCGTTTTTTCCTTCGAATAGTCGCATTTGGAATGCGCCAAATGTTCATCTGCGACGAGGACATGTCGGAAACTCACCCTGCTTCATGATCAAGCAACGAACGCAGCAGTTAACACGTACGGACCGTGCAGGCTGAATTTTTCTGGCTTTGTTCCAGTGAATCAGGGATACATGTCGCGTTGCGGGAAAGGACCAAATCCAAGCCAGATCATCGCGTTGACTGACGTTTGCGTGTTGGGCTTCGCGCCATGCACGATTCACGGCAACCTGGGCCGTTTTCGGGTGGCGGGTGCGGAAGTTGCGCTCGTTTCGGAACAAGTCAAGTGTGCACGCCATACTGCGGGACCACTCCGCAGGTCGAGCATTGATTCGAAAAACAGGGCTTCTTCGCAGCCTCCGCAGTTGCGACCTGTGCACCTGGCAACCTCCTGGTCCGGCTGTTCTGCTCGGTCTGCACTGCCTGCCACCGGTCGAATTGCGTCCTCAGCCGCATCCTGATTTCGGCTCCCCCGACTCCAAGAACAGTTGAAAGTGCCCTCCGGCAGGACTTGGGAGCCGCATCCAGCAATGCGGCATTCGCCTCCTGTGCGCATGCAGCGATTCCTGCCGACGGGCGCGCTTCAGGTTGGCCAGTCATTCAAATTTCTTGCCAGCTTGCCCCACCCCATCCTGCAAGATGAGCGGTTGCGCCGGCAAGCATCGCCAAGGACTGTGCCGGATGCCGCATTGCAGTCATCACTCTGTTGGACAAGGCACGATTCACTCCCGCGGACGATTCGGATTTCGTGGACTCCAGAGGCATTTCGCAAGATCCGAGGCGGAGGGACTCTCCGCTCCATGCCCTAGGCCTTGGCCCGAACCTGCCTTCCCTTGGAGGTCAGGAACTCACTCCTCGGGCAACAGCAGCGAAGCATCGCCGTACGAGAAGAACCGATACTCCTGCGCAATCGCATGGGCATAGACCTCGCGGATTCGGTCCACTCCCATAAGAGCCGAGACCAACATGATCAGCGTGGAGCGCGGCAAGTGGAAATTGGTCATGAGGGCGTGAGAAATGCGGAACCGATACCCTGGCGTAATGAAAATCTCCGTGGTTCCCTTCCAAGGCCTGATCGTCCCATCCGTGCCTGCGGCAGACTCCAGCAGCCGCAAAGCTGTCGTTCCAACCGGGATGACCCGCCCGCCAGACTCCCGGGTCTTCATGATCTCCGCTGCAGCGGCTTCCGAGATGACGCCACGTTCGGCATGCATCCTGTGGTCGGATATATCGTCCGTCTTGACGGGCAGGAACGTGCCAGCACCGACGTGAAGCGTGACAAAGCTGCGATCTATTCCGGCCCCGTCCAGCCTGGCCAGGAGCGCCTGGTCGAAGTGCAGAGACGCGGTCGGCGCAGCGACCGCACCGCTCTCGCGCGCCCAGATGGCCTGGTAGTCCTGTCGGTCAAGATCGTCCGCCGGGCGCCTGCTCTCGATATAGGGCGGCAGCGGCATGGCGCCCGCCTCGACAAGCGCGGCATCGAAATCCGGTCCCTTGAGGTTGAAGCCGAGACAGGCGGTCGTCTCTCCCCTGCCCTCAACCACGGCAGAGAGAACGTTCGAGAACTCGATGACGTCGCCCTCGCGCACCCTCTTGAGCGGCTTCAGCAGCGCCTCCCAGGTTCCGTCGGTGCACGGCTCGAGCAGGGTCGCCTCGACCCTTGCCCACGTCCCTCCGTTCGTACCAGTGCGGAGCCGCGCGCCAGTCAGCCGCGCCGGAATCACGCGCGTGTCGTTCAGCACAAGACGATCTCCAGGGCGCAGGTGATCCGGCAGATTGATGGCATGTGCGTCGATGCAGACCCTCTTCGTCGCCACAAGAAGCCGGGACGACGATCGCGGGCGCGCCGGTCGTGTCGCGATCAGGCGCTCGGGCAGGTCAAAGTCGAAGTCGGAGAGGCGCACGGAAGCCTAGTTCTCCGCCGGTGGATTGGCACGGAATATCTCGCGGAACATCCCAGGTGTCAGAATTGACAGCGGATTGACCGAAACCTTCGGATCGTCCGTCGATCCGGCGACGCGATAGTTGAAGCCGAAAAGCCCTTCTCCCCGGCGAGAGAATATCGAGCCGATCGCGTTAAGAAAGTAAACAGGTGAGATCACGCCTTCCACATCCAGTTCCTTGGTGTCCAGCTGATAGCTGCCGCTCGCGGAAAGTCCGATCGACCCGCCGACAGCCGCCGCCTCGTGGATGCGAATCTGCCCTGGCGTCAGGCGAAAGCGCCCGTCGACGCTCGCAAACTTGATTCCGGGGCCGTCGAGCTGATCCAGCAGGCCGACCACGCTGATCGCGTCAAGCAGTTTCGCCATTGCCGGCGCCTTCCTTAGGCGCAGGTCGCTGATCTGGAACTCCCCGTCATAAGTCTTGCCGCCCGCCCCGGAGACCGGAACCATGGCAAGGTCAAGCACCCCTTCCCTGGCATTGGGCGTTATGCCCGTGTCCCGAAGGACCCCGGAGGCGTCGTCCGACTGAATGCGAATGGCCGTTCCGCCGTCCGTCGGCACGAGGCGTCCCGCAATCGCGGTGCGTCCGTTCACGCGACTCTCGAATGCGCCTGCAAAGCCGTTGGGCTCCCTTTCAACCTGGCCGACGAATGGAGACAACACGATGCTGTCCGACATGATCAATCGGTCCAACGTGATGTCGATCAACGCATTCGCCGTCCCGCTGGAGTCCCCGCCGCCGCCAAATTCGCTTTCTCGCAGGTCAAGCATGCCTCCCGTGATCACAGCAACCGCGCCGCCCGGACCAGCCGAAATCTCGGCCGAAACATCCACCCAGTCGCCGATCCTGATTTCATCGAATGCCGCACGCCCGAGACCTCCGTCGGAAAGTTCGAACGACCCGGCAAGGGACAGGCCGTCCCCCGAGAAGGAAAGGCGTTCGATTTTCGGTTCGTCGCCCAACGTCGCCGCCGCTTCAAGTATGGCGACTGCATCCGCAGGTTTGCTCCATTTCATTTCGGGCACCGAGATCGCAATCCCCACGAGGTCGGACGCAAGCTCCAGCCGCGCCGCGCCGGTCAACGGCAATGCAAGGTCGAAATGCGCAACGGCACTCCCGCTGAACGCTGTCGGCGGCAAGGGCACGCCAAACGCGGCGGCAGACTCCGGCGATAGGATCACCGTCCCCTTGATGCGGCCCCCTTCCGACGCACCTGCCCCGAAAGGCTGGCGCCAGCTGGCCGTCAGGGGAACGTCGTCCAGGGTCGCGGATCCTACGACGCCGATCCCGGACTCGTTCGCTGCAAGCACCAACTCCGGCGAAGCGAAGACCCGGTCCTTCACCAGCAATTCCGAGTGCACGTCCCGGATCCGCGCATCAACTTGATACGTGACGTCGTCCTGACGGATGCCGTCAATCAGCGGCAGGCGCACGACCGCGTGCGCTTCGGCGTCGGCGTTCGCAATGTCCGGAGGCTGGCTGGCCCGTTCCATGACGCTCAGCGGACGGCCGTTCAAGGCGGTCAGGACAGCGGTCAAGGATCCCGTGACGTCAATCTCGATCACCCCTAGCCCCGGTTTCGCGCGCAGGTCAGCGACCCGAAACACGGAACCGGCAAGATCAAGCCTTTCGCCGGTTCCGACCGTCATCCCCCCTTGATGCATCGCCAGGACGAAGACACTGTCGCGAATGGTGGCCAAGGCGCTTACACCGTCGAGCGCCGGCATCCCGGACAGGACCCTAGCGGTCCCGTCCTCGACTTCAAAGCTCAAGGAGTACTCGGGCACCGTGCCCCCGGTCTTGTAGCGAACTGCAGCCGACGCATGGTGGAGAACGCCGCCTGTCACGTTTCTCGCCACCCACCTTCGGGTCCTGGGAGCCAACTCTGTTGGCCACAATTCCAAGACACGCCTTGCAGAGATTTTGTCGGTCATCGCGTCGATCGTTGCAAACCAAAGGCCGTCGCGGACGGCGACGCTGCCGCTTGCCCGAAGAGGAACGCCCTCGTTGTCGACGGCGAGCTGGGCCAGGTCCATCGAGAACGGATCAAGCCTCATGCGAATGTCCATCCTGACATCCTCGAGTGATAGCGGGGCCGGAAAGATGTCGCCGGAATAGGCAAGTCTATCGATCCTGAACTGGCCAACGAACGAACGGGGCCAATTCCCGTCAAGATCACGCAGATAGACATGGCCCGTGGCATGGACTTCGCCGCTCATGCCGGAAAGGGACATCTCCGAGAGCAGGATTCTCTGCCGTTCGGAATCGAAAGTGAAATATGCGCGTGCGGAATCGAACTCCACTGGCGGAACGTCCTCTGTCGGACGAAGCGCACCCTGCCCAATGTCCAGCGTCCCTGCGAGGGAGATCAACTCGCCGTTCGCTCCGAACTCCGTTCTCACGGCGCCCGAAATCGGTGCATCAAGCACGCCAAGCAAGGAAAGGACCGGAGTCTGAAGCGCAATGTCGGCCGCCGGCATGTTCGTGACCTGGGCACCAAGCGAGACGCGTCCGGACTCGCGGCTCCTGGATATGGAAAGCTGCATCCGGGCAAGTTCGTCAGTGCCGCTGAAGACATCCGAATTCACTGAGACCGTCAGCACGTCCTCGGACTGCCGGAGCACGGCCGAGGCGTTGGAGACCTGCCAGATCCGCCCGCTTCGGGCATCCTCGAGGGTCAGCACGATTCCGGTCGCCCGAACCTCCTCAAGGGACGACAGCAACGGGCCACCGATGAACCGGTCGACTTCCTCGAGAATTCCAGGCAGGGGCTCTGCCTCTGATTCCCAGAAGTCCTCCTGCGACCGATAGGAAATCTGCCCCTCTCCGTCGCGTTGCACGGTGACCTGCGCGCCTTCCAGAACCATGCGCGAGAGCGCAACCCTGCCGCGAAACAGGCTTTCGAGCGACAGGCCAACGCCAAGACTGTTCAAGTGCGCAAGCGAATTGCCGTCACGCTGCACCACGATGACATCACGCATCAGGATCAACGGCGCTCCGTCGCGTCCGATGGAGAGACTCACGCTTCCCAGGTTGATCATGATGTCCTCGGAATGGGTGTTCGCCCTGCCCTCGACCATGGCACGCGCGAACTCCGGCAACGGCAATGACCGTCCTGACAGGACCAGCGCCAGAACACCGATCACGAGACCGGCGACCGCGAGCGACAGCACGAGTCCAAGGCCAGCGCGCAGGCGACCGCGCGCCCTGCTGGCTCTCCCGCTCTCGGGTGGCTTTCCGTTCTTGCCTGTCTCCGAAGTCTTCATTTTGGAAACCGTTCAGCATGATATGCCGCAAAACCTAGCAGAATTCGGATGGAGCCGAAAACAAACATGATGACTCCGCCCCTGCGCACCGCCCGCACGGAACCCTGCTCTACCTTGGGCGTCCAGGGATGGCGCCGCCCCTGTTTCGCCAGCCGGGCATTGACTCCGAAGCGCTTTGCAGTGCTGCAATCTGCGTACCAACGTGTCCGGTTGCCCGCGGCAGGCGATGTCCAACGCGTGCGCTTCCTGTGGATCAAGTGCGGAATTTCGGCAGATTTCCGCCCATTTGACCTGTCATTGGTCCGGCAAGACGAACGACTCCGAATGAACGCGGCGCGGGACTTGACACAAGGCGCGGCGCAAAGGCATGAATCCTCAGTCCCGCTTCCCAGGTAAGGTACAGCCGCACTTGAATCTGTTTGGCATGACATTCCGGTCAACGCTCGCACGTGCCTTTCCCGAGAAACGGCTCTTCCTACGATCCGGCGGCGAATCAAGGCTCATTCGGCTCACTCCGATGGTCCAAGTGGCCGGAATTTCAGGCGCCGCGCTGGTCCTCTGCTGGACGATCGCGTCGACCTCAATGTTAGTGATGCACGGTTTCGGGTCAGGCACTCTCTACGAACAGGCGCTCCGGGACCAAGCCGTCTACGAATCGCGCCTCAACGGGCTGGCGATCGAACGCAATGCCCATGCACGGGAGGCGGCTGACGCCCACGAGCGGCTTGCTGCGGCCTTGGAAGAGATATCGACGATCCAGTCCTTGCTTCTCCGCTCCGAAGATCGCCGCCGCGAACTGGAAACCGGCGTCGACGTGATCGCAGGTACGCTTCGAAAGTCCATGGAGGAACGCGACGACGCGCGGTCGGAAGCCGCCGCCTTGCTGGCAAAGCTCGGCGAAAATGCGGCCGGGCTTGCTGCCGAGACGACGGAAGAAGAGCTTGTTGCAACGCTCGGTTTCCTGACCACAACGCTGGCCAGCGTTGCGCAGGAACGGGACGACATACGGAGGACCGCTGACGCGGCGGAGGCCCGGCTCGACGAGATCGCTTTCGAGAAGCGACTCGAGATCGAGCGCAACGAACGGGTTTTCCGCCAGATCGAAGATGCCGTCGAGACCTCGCTGGCACCGATCAAGGACATGTTCGCTGCCGTCGGCCTGCCGACCGACAGCATTATCGAACAGGTGAGGCGGCGATATTCCGGCCAGGGCGGACTGCTGTCGCCGGTGGTCTTTTCGACATCCGGCGAGGTGGACGAGGATCCCCAGCTGCTCCGGGCCAGTGAAGTCCTGAATCACCTGCGTGAGGCCGAGCTCTACCGCGTTGCAGTGCAGAGCATGCCTTTCGGCTATCCGATTCGAGGCGTCCATCGTTCGACCAGCGGATTCGGAATGCGTTGGGGCAGGATGCACCAGGGCCATGACTGGGCGGGTCCATCCGGAACCCCGATCCTGGCCACCGGCAACGGCGTCGTGACCTATGCGAGGCGACATTCGGGCTACGGCAAAATGGTCAAGATCAAGCACGATTTCGGCTTCGAGACTCGATATGCACATCTTTCGCGATTTAGGGTGAAAGAGGGGCAAAGAGTCTCGCGCGGGGAGAGAATCGGTGATATGGGAAACACCGGAAACTCGACGGGGACCCATCTGCACTACGAAATCCGCACACATGGGAAAGCGATCAACCCACTGATTTACATCAAGGCAGCGAGAGATGTTTTCTAAGACCAAGACAAGCGAAACCGACTCGAATCAGAAGGCCGGCGAGACATTCAAGGCCAAAGTTGGAGAAGACGTTCCGACCGTGAGTGAAATGCCCGCGCGCACCCAGAAGGCCAAGCCGCCTCCCTCGATACTGGCATCGGACCTCAAGATCATCGGCGATATCAGGACATCCGGCGACATCAACATCGAAGGCGAGGTGGAGGGCAACATTCACGCTCATCTCCTCACCATCGGAGAAAGCGCGACGATCAAGGGCGAATGCAACGCGGACGATGTTGTCGTGCACGGACGTGTCGTCGGCAAGGTGCGAGGGCTCAAGGTACGCCTCACATCGAATGCGCGCGTCGAAGGCGACATCATCCACAAGACGATTGCCATCGAATCGGGCGCACATTTTGACGGCTCGGTCCAGCGGCAGAAAGATCCGCCCAACGCCAAGCCTGTCGGCAGCCCGCCCAAGGCGCCTGGATCGCCTCCTCCAGGTACCCAGCCTCAGGCTCCAAGTACCCAGCCACAGGCGACATCCATCAAGACCTGAACCGGCCTCGATGAGATCAGGGGGGGGGCCGTGGCGGCGGCCCTCTGTCTTGGTTGCGCATCCGCTATCGGCAAGATCGAGGCTTGGATGTCCCGGCCTCGCCATCAAGACGGCTCGCGTCTGTTCGGTCATGCCCTGAACTTGTCAATCCCGAACGGGACAAGCAGTGTGGCGAGAGTGTCCGAAGAAAGGCAAGAAGCATGCCGGATCAGGAGTCGACGATCACCGGTCCAGCCGACGACGTTTCCCTTGCAGGCATCTGCAGGCCGATCCGATCCGTTTCAGCGGAAATCGCGGAAGAGGTGCTGAGCGACCTTTGCCAAGCCGGATCCGGCCGACCCGAGCTGATCGCGTTCCTGGCCAAGGAATCGCGGAACCGAGACCTTCTTCTAGCCTCGATCGCGCTTTCGCCGCATCTTCGCGGCATCGCGACCACTCACCCGGAATGTGTCCTGCCGACCTTCGTGGAAGTGCCGGACGAGCTGCTCAACCGCCTTGTCGAGGATGCAAGGGAGGCGTGGCGAACCCACCCTTCCGAAGCTGACCTCATGCAGCGCCTGCGCGAGCTCAAGCGCCAGCTTGCCTTCTCGCTCGCGCTCTACGACCTCAGGCGGATCCTGGAGACGCGAAGGGTCACCTCGTGGCTCAGCGCCTTCGCGCGCGCCGCCGCATCGTCGGCGGTCAATCACGTCCTGATGGCGGCGCATAATTCCGGCAAGCTCGTCCTGAACGACGAGGAGGAACCGAGCAGGTCGTCGGGACTGGCCGTCATCGGCATGGGCAAGCTCGGTTCGGGCGAGCTGAACTATTCCTCCGACATCGATCTCGTCGTGATCTACGACCCGCAGACAGGGATCGTGAATGATGAGGGAGAGGCCACACGCATTTTCTCCCGAATGATCCGCCGTCTGATCAAGATCCTGCAGGAACGCACGGGAGACGGATATGTCTTCCGAACCGACCTCCGCCTGCGACCGGACCCTGGCTCCACCGCGCTTGCGCTGCCCTACGAAATCGCGATGCGCTATTACGAAGACAGAGGCCAGACCTGGGAGCGGGCTGCCTACATCAAGGCGGGCGTCGTGGCCGGCGACCTGCAAACCGGAAGCGCCTTTTGCCGGGAAATGACGCCGTTCATCTTCCGCAAGTATCTCGATTACGTTGCTATCGCGGACATCCACTCGATCAAGCGGCAGATCCATGCGCACAAGGGATTCGGCGAAATCACCGTGTTGGGACACAACGTCAAGCTCGGGCGCGGCGGCATTCGGGAAATCGAGTTCTTTGCCCAGACCCAGCAACTGATTGCGGGCGGACGCATGCCCGCGCTTCGCACGCGGCCGACGGAAAGGACTCTCGCGGCGCTCGCCGAACAAGGATGGATCGACCACAAGACGGAATTCCAGCTCCGGGATGCCTACTGGTTCCTGCGCGATGTCGAGCACCGGATCCAGATGCGCCGCGACGAGCAAACGCACTTGCTTCCGGACAACGACGAAGAGCTCGGCGAACTCGCCCTGATGATGGGATTTGAGACCGCCGGGTCCTTTGCCGACACGTTCCGGACCACGCTGGAACTGGTCGAGGGCCACTACGACCGGCTCTTCGAGCAGGACAAGGACCACTCCGTCGAGGAAGGCAGTTTTGTCTTTGCCGGCGACGACGACGATCCAGACACGCTTGAGACGCTGAGCAGGATGGGGTTTCAACGCCCATCCGAAGTGTCGTCAATCGTCCGGACGTGGCAATCTGGGCGCTACCGTGCAACCCAGACCGACGCGGCGCGTCATCGCCTTGCCGATCTCATGCCCCGTCTCCTGCAGACATTTGCCGACACCGGACGGCCGGACGAGACGCTCGTGAAGTTTGACACGTTTCTTTCGGCATTGCCGGCCGGCATTCAGCTGTTCTCCATCCTCGGCAGCAATTCCGGCCTGATGTCACTTCTCGTGAACATCCTCGGGGCCGCCCCGAAACTCGCTGCGGTCATAAGCCGCAAGCCGAACATTTTCGACGGCATGCTGGACCCGGCGTTGCTGTCAGAGCTTCCGGTCCGTCGCGTGCTGTCGGACCGCCTGGACGCGTTCCTAAGTGGCGAGTTCGCCCACGAGGAAATCCTCAACCGCCTGCGCATCTTTGCTGCCGAACAGAAGTTCCTGATCGGCGTTCGGCTCCTGACCGGCGCCATCAGCGGCGAGCGCGCCGCCTGGGCCTTCACGGACATAGCCGATCTGACGATGCAGGCCGCACTCGCTGCTGTCACGAGGGAAATGGAGGCCGCGCACGGTCGCGTCGCTGGCGGCAAGGTGACGATCATCGGGCTCG
This sequence comes from Silicimonas sp., assembly GCA_022824315.1. Lineage (GTDB taxonomy): Bacteria > Pseudomonadota > Alphaproteobacteria > Rhodobacterales > Rhodobacteraceae > JAJEFO01. The sequence continues at coordinate 15,264 of JAJEAC010000184.1, read as the reverse complement.
GGAAGCTCGGCAGCCTGGAGATGACGGCGGATTCCGACGTCGACATCATCCTGCTCTACACGCATGACCCCGACTGCTCGGAATCGGATGGCAACAAGCCGCTCGACCCGGTTCGCTACTACACCCGGCTTACGCGACGCCTGATCGCCGCACTTTCCGCGCCAACCGCAGAGGGTGTGCTCTACGAGGTTGACATGCGCCTCCGGCCCTCCGGCAACAAGGGCCCGGTGGCTACCAACATCAAGGCCTTCAGCAGGTACCAGCGCGAGGAGGCATGGACATGGGAACACATGGCGCTGACGCGCGCGCGCGTCGTTGCCGGCAATCAGACCCTTGCCCTGGACGTCTGGGAAGTGCTCGACGACGTTCTCTTTGCCGTCCGAGACGTGAAGAAGTCCGCCAAGAGCATGTCGGAGATGCGACAGCGCATAGCCGACGAAAAGCCTCCCGCAAACGTGTGGGACCTGAAGCTGGTTCCGGGCGGCCTGATCGACATCGAGTTCATCGCGCAGTTCCTGCGACTGCATGCCGGGCATGTCCTGGACGACCTCCCGGCGCCGGGAGCCGAAACGCGGTCGACGCTCGAGGCGCTTGGGCCGGTGATGATCGGCGCAAACGAGACGGCGACGCTCGTCGATGCGCTGCATCTCTATACCCAGATTCAGCAAGTCATCCGCCTTTGCCTTGAAACCCGGTTCGACCCTGACACCGCACCTCACGCATTCCGGGAACTGATGCTCGGATGTGTCGACTTTCCGGACTTCGACACGCTCGTGGCGCATCTGAAGGACACCGCGCAAGCGGTGAGGGACGTGTTCACGCGCACGATTGTTGAGGGGAAGCTGTGCGTAGAGGCGGGTGACTGAGGCCTCTTTCCGAGGCGGAATGAACGCCGGACCAGGCCGCTACCTCGTGATGATTTCCGGGCCCATGAACGTGTTCGGCAGGACGGTGCTGAGCCAGGGCACGTAAGTGACCAGGATCAGGAACGCGACCAGCACGGCCAGGAACGGCAATGCGGCGCGCACCACTGCCATCATCGGCATACCCGCAACGCCCGACGTCACGAACAGGTTCAGCCCCACGGGAGGCGTGATCATGCCGATTTCCATGTTGACCACCATGACTATTCCCAGATGAATCGGATCGATTCCAAGCTCGACGGCAATCGGGAACATCAAGGGGGCAACGATCACGAGCAGACCGGATGGCTCCATGAACTGCCCGCCGATCAGCAAGATGACGTTCACGATGATCAGGAAAGCGATTGGCCCGTAGCCGACGTCCAGCATCGCGGCGGCAATGGCTTGAGGAATCTGTTCGTCGGTCAGCACGTGCTTCAGCAGCAGTGCGTTCGCAATGACGAACAGCAGCGTTATCGTCAGTTTCCCCGCTTCCAGGAGGGTGTGCCTGGTGTCCGGGTGAACGAATGCCGTGATCAAGGCTGCTGGCTTGCGGTACAGCGGAATGTTTGCTGCCTCCGATGCCGTCGCGAGCGGACCCATGTCGCGATAGACAAAGCAGGCGACAACGAACGCGTAGACCGCCGCCACTGCAGCGGCTTCGGTTGGCGTGAAGACCCCGCCATAGATGCCGCCAAGAATGATGAGTATGAGGAACAGGCCCCAGCCAGCCTCGCGTCCACTCTCGAGGATCTCCCGAAAGCCCTTCCAGTCGCCCCGTGGCAGGTTGCGGACTCTGGCGATCACGTAAATCGTGACCATCAGCATGAGGCCCGCGACTATGCCGGGAATGACGCCGGCGAGAAACATCCGTCCCACCGAGACCTCGACGGCCGCTGCATAGACGACCATGACAATGGACGGCGGAATCAAGATGCCAAGCGTGCCTGCATTGCAGATCACGCCTGCCGCAAATTCCTTCGAGTAGCCGACTTGACGCATCCCGGCCACCACGATCGTGCCGATTGCGACAACCGTGGCAGGGGAAGAGCCCGAAAGCGCCGCAAAGAGCATGCAGGCGAAGACACCCGCGATCGCCAAGCCGCCTGGAAGGTGCCCGACGCACGCGATCGAGAACCGGATTATCCGGCGCGCGACGCCACCCGTGGTCATGAACGCCGACGCCAGAATGAAGAACGGGATCGCAAGCAGCGTGAAATGCCCCTCGAAGGCCTCGAATAGCGTACCCGCTACGGAGGCAAGCGAACTCTCCGAGTAGATCAGCAGGAACAGTGTCGAGGACAGTCCGAGAGCAACCGCGATCGGAACGCCGAGCAGGAGGAGCCCGATTACCATCGAGAACAGAAGGACGACCTCCACTATTCCTTCTCCCTCTCACCTGCACGGATCTTCGCCATGTCGTCGTCGATTTCGTGAATGACAACCAGCCGGTCGGTCTTACCGTGCCAGATGTGCCACGCTGCCTGAAGGAACCGAAAGAGCAGAAGCGCTGCGGACACGGGCAGCACGATGTAGGGGATGGCCTTCGGCACTTTCTCGAAGGGAGGATCGCCCGGATACAGCAGCCAGCCCTCGACGAATCTCAAGAAGCCCGGCAGTGGAATGTCGTTCACCTCATAGAAGGACTGGCTTCGGAACGTTTCTGGGAAACCAAGGGGAAACCAGCGCCCCTCGGTTGGAGGCAGGTCTGCAAAGACCGCCCAGTAGTCGTAGCCGCCTTTCAGGAGCAGGAATGCAAACGCGATGCAACACGCGACCGAAACCAGGCCAAGGGCGCGGCGAGTGCGCGGCTGCACCGCATTGATGACCAGGTCGACGCCCAGATGCATGCCCTTCTTGACCGCGTAGGACGCGCCAAGCAGCACGAGCCAGCCAAAGGCAAAAACCGTTAGCTCCAGTGCCCAGAGGATGTTCGAATTGAACACGTACCGGGCAATGACGTTCGCAAATGTCAAAAGGGTCATCAGGCCCAGAAGCGCCGCAATCAGCGTTTCCTCGATCGCATCCGTCCAATTCGCACGCATTGCCAATGTCCCCGTTCTGCCACGTTCACTACCCGAACCGGACTTCGATTGCATCCCGCAAACAAGGCGCCCCAAACACGACAAGGTTCAAGCGTCGGGCGGACTGCCCTTGGCCTGCGTCGTCCGGCAATGCGTCGTCCCAGCATCCGAAACCACGACTGGCCCCGGTCGGGCATGAACTGGATGCGAGGCGTGGATCAATGCCGCGGACTCAGCCTGAGGACGCGCACCAGAGGCGGAGACTCGTCTCGGGCGCTCGCATTCTGAATTTTCCGAGAGGAGATTGCGGGCGAACACGGAGCCCGCCCGCATCAGGTTCTACATGCTCATGTTGATGTCTTGGGCGGCGTCGATCAGTGCCGCCGGAACATCATCCGAGAACTTGTCCCAAACCGGACGCATTGCATCAACCCAGGCTGCGCGCTGCTCCGGCGTCAGTTCGCGGATCGTCCCGCCAGCGTCCAGAATTGCCTGACGAGCCTGCTGGTTGACGGCAAACGCCTCGCCGTTGCGGGTTTCGGTAACTTCCCTCAGGATGCGGAGAAACTGCTCGCGCACGTTCGAATCCAGACCGTCAAGCCAATCCGTCGAGGCGACCACCAGGTAATCGATGATGCCGTGATTGGTCTCGGTGACACCGTCCTGGACTTCGAAGAATTTCCGGCCATAGATGTTCGACCAGGTATTTTCCTGGCCGTCCACGACACCCTGCTGCAGGGCTCCGTAGACTTCCGAGAAGGCCATCTTCTGCGGGTTTGCGCCTATGGCTTCGAACTGCGCCTGCAAGACGTCGCTCGCCTGGATCCGGAACTTGAGCCCTTGGGCATCGGATGGCACGAGAAGCGGCACGTTGGCCGACATCTGCTTCATGCCGTTGTGCCAGAATGCCAGCCCCTGGAGACCTCGACGCTGCATCGAGTCCTTCATGGCCTGTCCGGTCGCCGACGCCTGGAACGCATCCACGGCCTCGACGTTCTTGAACATGAACGGCAGGTCGAACAGCCTGAACTGTCGCGTGAAGTTCTCGAACTTCGACAGCGAGGGCGCGGCAAGCTGCACGTCGCCTTGGAGAAGCGCCTCAAGCACCTTGTCGTCATTGTAGAGCGTGGAGTTCGGGAAGACCTCCATGCACATCTTCCCGTTCATTTCATCGTTCACGCGCTCTTCGAGAAGCGTTGCGGCAATCCCCTTCGGGTGCTTGTCGGTGTTGGTGACGTGGCTGAACTTGACGACGATCTCACCATCGTCACAGGCGGCGAAGGCGGCCTGTGCACCAATTGCCAATGCCATGGCCGCTGCTGCGACTGCGTAGTATTTCATCTGAAGCTTTCTCCTTTGTTTGACAAGTCGTGCCGCACAGGCCCCACAACCCTCGCCCGCAGGTTGCCTGTTGCAAAATCGATCAGCTTTGGACCCTGTTCTATCGGCACGTTGAGGTTTGGGAACCGGCACGGATACGTGATCAATTGGCCATCGCAAGACTTGTTCGCGCAGGATTACTCAAACTTATGTCGAGGCGCAATGACCTTACCGCACAGTAGATTTCTCCAATATGCTCGCGACGGCGACGCACAGTCCCTTCGTGCAAGCCGATTCGAACAACATCAGAGTGCAACGTGAATCGTGATTGGCTGAAGCCACTTTCGTCCGCCGACGTGTGCCCATGCAGCAAGGGGGGGGTCTACCGCTGGTATTCGAAGGGCATTGAGCTACAGGGCATGGACATCTGTAATTCACATGGTCCACTGGACTCTTCGGGATTCCACACGTGCCTCCATGAGTCCATGCTCCAGGGCATTGACCCGCCGCGCAATGAAACCTGCCTCTGCATGATCCAAGGCCGCAACTTGGAATCGGCACTCTTACCGGCACAGAATTTTATCAGATATCAACTTATCCCTTTGTTTTTATGGACAGGAAACCGGCATTCAAACCGGCATAAACCGGACAGAAATGAAAGTAACCGATGCTGCCGGAAGGGGCGGCGCTGCATTCGCTTGAGGACAGTGCACTGGAACTTGCGGAGAGCGCCTGCGGTCTGGCGAAGCGAGTTCATCCGATGCCCCAGCAGTCGGTCGGCAATCTCGTGCGATCCATGAACTGCTGCTACTCAAACCTCATCGAAGGTCACCGCGCCCACACCAAGGACATTGAACACGCCTTGGCGGATGCCTTTTGGAGCGAACAGAAAATACGTGATCTCCGACTCGAAGCCGTGGCCCACATCCACACCCAGAAGCTGATTGACGAAGGTCGTGACCCCGCCGCATTGCCCGCCTCTGCCGCCTATGCCCGTTGGCTTCATCAGCAGTTTCGCCAACACTTGCCGTCCGACATGCTTTGGGTCGAAAATCAAGACACCGGCGAACGCCATGAAGTCGTTCCCGGCCAACTGCGTCAACTTAACGTCACAGTTGGCAGACACGTGCCACCGTCTCATGCGTACGTGCCGCGTTTCCTGGTGCGCTTCGACAGAGCGTACACATCGCCCCCACTGAGCCAGTTGAGCCAGATTCAGTCTGTGGGGGCGGTTCACCATCGCTTCTTGTGGATTCACCCATTCCTGCATGGCAACGGTCGCGTCGCACGCTTGATGTCGCACGCGCTCCTCAAGAGACTCGGGATCGGGACAAGTCTCTGGTCCGTAGCTCGTGGGCTCGCCCGCGAAGAAAGGGAGTACAAGTCCCGCCTCGCTGCATCGGATCATCCCCGCCACGGAGATCGTGACGGGCGAGGAAACCTCACCCAATCCGGCCTTCTTTCGTTTTGCAGGTTCCTTCTCAAACGCTCGATCGATCAGGTAGCATTCATGGAACACCTGTTAGATCCTGCAGATCTCCTTCGACGCATCGAAATCCATGTTGAAGAGGAAGTGCGGGCAAAACGTCTCGAGAAAGCTTCATGGTGCTGCGGGAGACGTACTCGCTGGACAGGTGGAGCGCGCGAAGATTCCAATGCTGACAAACTACGAGGAACGTGCTGCCCGTAAGGTAACAGCGGCGCTCACGAACCGCGGAGCTCGTTGCCGCCAACCACCGTGCGCCTCTGCGGCTTGCCTTCCCAATCGACGCTGCCGAACGGTGGTTCCTCCTTCTCTATCCACACATGCCTTTGGGCACGACGTGACCAGTCGGACAAAAATTCTTGGGATCCTGGCGGTGGAGGCCACGGACGACCGCCATCCGCGGCGGCGGATGATGATCTCCTGAACGGAAACTGGGAGCGCATTTTCCGCCGAACCCGGCGTCCTGTTCTGGCCAGGCGCAAACGGGACTGTTCGGTTCTTTCGCACCGGCGTGGATCTCTTGCGTGCTGTCAAGGAACTGCCCCCGCGGCCAGTGACGCACGGGGCGCGGTGCCCGTGGCTTGTAAGCGCGGCGTTGCGGCTTGGGGATCGGGGCGACCTTCCCGAGGACGTCGCCACAGTGCGGGCAGGCAACGGGCGCAACATCGTCGTCTTCACTGTCGCTGTCACCGTCGGTGGAGATCTGGTCCGTAGCCGGAAGATCGGCGATACCGAGTGCATCGCGCGCCTGTTGGAGCGTTCCGGCAAGGCAGTTGTTGGCGAGGATGCCGAAATGGCAGATGCGCTGCATGCCGGCGGGAAGGACATGCAGGAGGAAGCGATCGATGAACTCCTCGGCCGTGAGCGTGAAGGTGCCGTAGCCGGGCTTGGTCTGCCCAGGCCGTTTCGGCTTTCGGCACCGGATGCGGACCTGCATGCCGTCGAAGGCGAGAATGCGGCTGTCGCCGATCGCAATTCGATGAGTGTAACGAGAGAGATATTCGAAGACTTGCTTCGGGCGCCGGAACGGCGGCTTGACATAGATCACCAAATGTTGCGTGCAAAACTTGAATTTGCCGACAACCCGTGACCCGATCGAGCTCTTCCGAATGCACCACGGCGTGACGCCGCGTGCCTACAGAACGGTTCATGCACGAAACCCCATCCAGCCGACCAGAGGCACGTCACTGGCTCTGACCCCGCGAACTGATGGCATGGAGCGCCTCTGGTACGCGCGCTCAGTCAGCCAGCTTCATCGTTATCAGCGTGATGTCGTCGGCCTGCGGCGCGGCCCCGGCAAATTGGTCGATCTCTTCAAGAATGCGTTGCGACACACCGTCGCAATCTCGCCTCTCGGCCTCGCCGATCACGTTGCCAAAAATTTCCATGGCGCTGTCCCGGCCCAGTATCTCGCCTTCCATTGTCTGCGCCTCGTCGAAACCGTCACTGTGCAAGAGCAGGCTCTCCCCGGGACTCAAGGTCATGTGATGCAGCGACCAGTCCACCTCCGGAAGGACACCGAGCACGAGATTGGGCGGTCTCGTCTCCAGCCTGACCTTCCCGTCGGCACCGGCGATCATCGGCGGACAGTGACCCGCGTTAACGAAGGCGACCTCACCCGTTCCCGGTGTGACGAAGGCCACGATGGCGGTCAGGAACATCTCTTCAGGGTTGCGCTGGCAGAGCGCGTTGTTCGCTGCCTGTATCTGCTCGGGCAGGTTTTCGGGTGTTTGGCAATGTGACCGCAGAACGACGCTCGCCTGCGCGGCGAAGAGCGCCGCGGCGATTCCCTTGCCGGACACGTCCGCGATCACGACCGCGACGCGACCGTCATCCACTGGAAACGCGTCGAAAAAGTCCCCCCCGACATCCTGGGCAGCACGCATCCGACCACTGAAGTCAAGACCGGGATGCAGGTCAAAGTCCACCGGAAGCAGCGATTGCTGGATGCGCCTTGCGCTCTCGAGCTGCTCCTGCACGGCGATCAGTGCATTGCGAGCGTCGATACTGGCACGGAACCGCTCCACCGTGTCAAGAAGCGTATCAATTTCCGCAACCGACCGTTGGGCGAGACTCGTCGAGGGCGACGCCTCAGGCTTCTGGCCTTGTCTGGCGACGCTATGGTACGCAAACCGCTCTGGCACCCCTTCGACGTCAATCTCGGGCTCCGGGGGCGGTTCGACGTTGCGCATGCGCAGGCCGGTTTCACCGCGTGCCATGGCATCGAGCAAATACACGACGGCCCCCAAGGGCCGGAAACCGAGGCGAAGCGCCTGCACGAGAAGCCCGAGCGAAAGCAGAATTATGACCAGCACGGTCGAAAACGCCAGCGTGGCCAGAACTTCCTCGCGCTCCAGAGCGTCAGAGATGTCCCTCAGGAAGACGAACTCGCCGGACAAGTTCCCGTTTTCGTCCCTGAGCGGCAAGGTCGCCACGTCGAATCGCCTGCCATCCACGCTGGACAGAATCTGGTGCCGCGCCTGCCCGTCGCTTTCCGGAAGGGCGGAATCGAGGGCCGGCACGTCTCCGGTGAGCCCAAGCAGTCCACCTGCCGACGGCATGAACGCCAGCCCGCTCAGCCCCGGGAAGAAGCTGGAGATGCCGTCGCTGATCTCGAGAAGCGCGACGACCTGGGCAACCGTGGCGTCACCGCGCCGCACCGGAGCGTAATGCGCCAGGACCGGAGAACCGCTTGACGAGGCAATGATGATGTTTCGGACGACATCCGTCGCTCTTTCCCGAACCGCGCCGGATTCAACAAGGTCCGCCTCATCGCCGGTGGTGGCCAGGATCTCTCCCGAGGCGGAAAGCACGGCGAAGTCGGGCCGTTCGGGCAACACGTTCCGGGCGCGATCGAGCACCCTTTCGAGACTCCGCGAGACGTCGCGCTCCAGCGCCGCATCGATGTCGGCATTCAGGACAACCTGTCTTGCGATGTCCCCCAATCGCTCGCGATAGAGATCCAGCATGGTGTCGAGCAAGTCGGATTGGACCTCGATCCATGCAGCCTCGTATCTCCGGCTCACCAGGCTTTCGCGGAATTCCGCGTAAGCAATGATGATCGCCGACACCGCCAGGAGAGCCGCCGCGGCAATCAGGGAGATGCCGCGCCGCAGGCTGCGCCGTTTCCGGTTTGCGGAGATTGTGGAGCTTGCCGCCATTTTCCGAACCATCACCCCCCGCGAACCTGCCTGGGCCCCGGCACGTAGCACAGGACACTGGTCTCGCCCCGCTCCAGGCTCACCCCGACAAAGCCGTCTGCAAGCAGGGCCGCGTGGTCCGCCAAGCTTCCTGACCGCGGCAATGCCAGCCTGCGAAGCGCACCCGGCATCGCCTTCTGTTCAAAATCATGCCGGAGCAAAAAGCGCGGATGCCCGTCGAGCATGTCCTTCAACCCGTACGCCCGGAACCCGGACGCCAGCAGGTTGCCGAGGGACACCCGGTTGAACGGCGACACCGTGCACTGCACGGAGGCAAAGCGGGCCATGCGAAAGATGTCCATGCGGATCCGGATCAGCCTGTCGTGCCAGCCCTGGGCGCGCGCCGCGGGACCAAGCACGGTGCCGAAGAGCAGGCCCGGCGCCTGACGGTACGATCCGGCCAGGAAGGGCGGATGATCGTCGTTTGCCTTCATTGCGTTGCTGTATCCGAGAACCTTGCTTCCCGAGACCGGAAGAAGCACGATCCCGTCCTGAACGAAACCGGCCAGGAAAGTCTCGGACATACGTAGGAACAGGCCCTCCCGTTTCACCTGGCTTGTCGCCCAGTCGGTGATGTCGAGAAGCGCCGGAATGTCCGCCATCGTGGCAAGGCGCAGACCGGTTCCGGCCGGCAAGTCATCCGTCCGTCGGCCAAGCCGGGTTTCGGCGACATCTTTCAGCCTACCCCTGCCCACGTCGCCGCGCGTGTCTTCTGGGAGGGGGGAAGCGGTCATTGGCCAATGATTTCCGCGTAGTCGAGAAGCGAAAGATTGGGCAAGATCTTGAGAGACCGCGCGACATCCGCGCGGATCTGGTACGAAAATTCCGGCATCACCTCGACAGGAATGTCTGACACGGCATCCTCGCCGCACAGCACGCGCTCCGCCTTCTGGGCAGTGAATCGCCCGACCTTTCGGTAGGGTGCCACCAGGCCATACAACGCGTCCGAAGAGGCAAGCATCCGCTCGGTCGAGGCAAACGAGGGGAGCCGCCTCGCATTCGCAAGGCCCGTGATGTACATGGCGTGCTCCCCGACGAAGCTGTCCGGGCCCAGATAGAGGAACTGCGGTCCGGCGTCCGCAGCTTGGTCGATAAGATCCGGCAGGGCATGCTGGCTGGGGTTGCCCTCCGAATCCAACGGTACCGGAAACGCGTCGACCCGGATGTCCAGACGATCTCCCAGAGAAGAAAGCTGCTCGATGGCGAGCGCCGAATTCGACTCCGTGGGGGTGTAGATGGCGGCGATGCGGTCCACCGGCATGTAGGCCAGCATTGCCTTGACCTGCGTTTCGACCGGCACGATGTGACTGACGCCAGTCACGTTTCGGCCTGTCGGGCCGAAGGATTCAATGATTCGGGAGCGAACCGGTTGCGACACCATCGTGAACAGGACCGGCCTGTCGAGGATCATGGGCGGATAGTCCTCCGGGCCTTCTGCCAGTTCGGGGTCCCGTCCGGCGATGCCAAGCGTGACCGACGTGCCCCACGTGTACACCAGATCGGGCTGGACCTCTGCGATCTCCTGAAGAACGGACGGTATCTTGCTCACGTCCCGGTCAACGGATCGAATCGTGATGTTGATTGGGACGCCGACTTCGTCGAAATATGCGCGAAAGCCCGCTTCGACTTCGGTTTCGCCGCGCCACAACACCATGAAGACCGACTTGCCCGCGGCACTCGCGCGGACGCTTCCCGACATCGAACCGGCCAGTCCAAGGGCCAGCGGCCCGACAATTAGGTCACGCCTCGAAAAGCAAGTCACGAATCGCATCTCCCTCATCCTGATCCCCGAAAGCCAGATACCAGCTCAATCCACAGGCCATCAGCAGCACGGCGGCAAGGCCCATGAACATGAGCGCCTCTTCCGGTGATGCCGCAAGCAACAAGCCGCTCGCGACGAGCGGGCCGACAAGCGACCCCAAGCGCTCGATGAACCGAAAGACACCCAGCACCGAACCCGCGCTCGTTCCGGAGCCTCTCGTCTCGGACACCTGCATGAGATAGCTGATCTGGGCCGGAATGGACAAGGTCTGGCCGACGCCAAACAGCAGAGTGGCGACCATGAGAACGATCAATCCTCCGTAACCGAGCGTGTGCCACGTGTGAGGCAGGACGAGGCCTATCCCCGCAACGCCGCAGCCGACTGCCACCCAAAGATGAAATTTCCGCCAGTGATCGGCGAGCGGCGACATGATCGGCGCAAGCAGGAGAATGGCGATGCCGTAGGCCATGATCACCCGGGCACTGTCAGAAGCGCTGCCTCCCGATTCCAAGACGGCAAGCGGCACGAGCAGGAACAGGCCCCCGGTCAGGAGCGCCTTGGCCGGAATCGCGAAACAGACGATCGCCACCATGAACCTCGGGTTCAGGAGAATTGTCCTGAACGCATCCAGTTGCACGCCACGCCGGCGCGGCGCGCCATCGGGTTCGGCTTCCTGTTCGGCAATGTCCTCCGGCGTGCCCGCCGCATCCGTCAGGTCGGGCGCCGAACGCGAAATGACAAGCATGCAGATAATTGCGGAAAGTGCGGCAACGGCGGTGGCCGCCACCAGAGCGGAGCCCAGGCCGAGCCTGTCCGCCAGCACGCCGCCCAAGGCCGGGCCACAGATTTCGGCGGAAACGACCACGGCGAAGAACATGGAGAACCCCGAACTCCGGCGATCGCGCTTTGCGTGCTGGCTGATGTAGATCTGCGCCGCCGCGTAAACGAGCCCGTAGCCGAATCCCGTGAGCGACCTTGAAAGCAGGATGCTGGCAAATCCTTGTGCCGCGATATGGCCAGCTATGCCGACGGCGCTCAGCATCGCGCCCCAGAAGAATATGCGCCGGGCACCGAATCGCTCCGCAAGGATCGACCCGACAAGCACCGAGATCAGCGAGGCCGCCATGAAACCGGCCATGATCTGGCCAATCCTTAGGCTCGGATCGCTGTCAGGTGGCGCAAACTGCCCGAGAAACTGGGGCAGGATCGGCCGCAGGATGGCCTCCGAGAGGAAGAACATGAAGAGGGGCAGGCGAATGTACGACACCGCAGGGGACCGAATCGGTCGGGGTCCCTCGGAACCGGGCAGAAGCAGCCCAATCTCTCCCGCACGGGTCTTGGCGACGTCAATGCCCCGCCAGATCACCTCGTTGATCCGGCGAACCAGCTTCTGCATGCCACCGCCCCAAAGGGACGCGGGCACGAAACGCAGATCCTTGGCCAACAGCCTGGCCGTGAGGAATTCAATCATCCAGAGCGGCCGGATGATCATGACGGCGTAGCTCAGGATCAGGATCTCGATGGCCACAATCGCAACCGCGATCACCACGGTGACGATGTCAAACCAAATGTCTCGCGTCAGCGCGTCAACCACCTCGATGTTGACACCAGCATGCAAGACGCCATCGGGATTGGCGGGATCGCTCCCAAGCGGCAGGCTGGACAGGAGCAGGCTGCCCACCCGGCGACCGGACATCTCGATGGGCGAGAAGAACGGCTTGCCCGTGACCATCTCCCACGTGCCGGAGAGCCGGTCGGCTATCGTCACGGGGGCCGGGTCGGTCAGCTTGGACAATGTCTCTGCGACGCTGTCCGGATCACGCGCAGACAGATGGAGAATCTCCCCGTCCGGACCCGTCAGCGCCAGGAACTCCATGCCGGCCGAGAAGGACCGCGTTGCGTCAAGCGTCTCCTCGACGCCACGCAGCAATTCCAAGTCGCCGGACAGCGTTATTGCGAGATTGAGACGCCGCTGTAGGCTGAGGCCGGAATTGATCGTCTGGTTTTCCACTTCCGGCAGAAGACGGGCTTCAAATGTGCGAACCGACAGGATCCCGAACAGCAGGAACGGAATCAAGGTCAGCAGGATCAAGGCCAGCATCAGGGAAGCGAGAAAACGGGTTTTCATATCAACCGGACTTCCCTGCCTTGGCTATCTCCTGCCCGATTTTCCACACGGCCTGCACAAGCGGGTCGGGAGACACGGGCTTCGGGGCTTGAGGTTCGCTCGCCTGATGCAATGTTTCGCTTCGCTTCGTTATCTGCCCCTCAATTCGCCCCAGCACCGCCACGGTTCCGAGCACCAGAAGCGGAATCACCGGCAGCAACGAGCCGAGCAGGGCATTGACCAAACGCGACGATGTCTCTTCCAGAACTCCCATCACTTCGCCACCTTCATGGGCCAGCACAAGCATCCCCACCGGCCGGCCGCTCTGCAGGATTGTCATGCGGGCCGAGAAATCCTCTCCGGACCCGAAAGCGTGCAGGACATCGCCCGGAGCGGGAGCATCGAGATCCGCAATCCCGTCTTCGAACGCTGCGCTGTCCTGTTCCGCAGTGGATGACCTCGTCGTGTATAGCAGCACGCCGTCGACATCCGTCACGAAGAGGTCGAACACACCTTCGAACTGGTTTACAGAGCGCTGGATCAGCTGTTCGGTCGACCTGGTCGTGCCAAGGGTCAAGCCCTCTTCGAGGCTGTTTCCGATGGCCAGGACCAGGTCGCGCAGCACGGCGTCGTAGCGGGCCGCTACATTCGAGGTGAGCAGGCGCTCGAATTTGAGGTAGTTCAGAAACCCTGCAACCGACAGCCCGACGATCGGCAGCAGGCAAAGCACGAAGATGAACTGGACCGTCAGTCTACCAGGTCGCATCTCTTGACCGCCTTGACTTGCCGAACTTCATGGCGCCGACTCCTGCGTCCCGGCCTCTGCCGATCCGCCCACGTCAATTTCCGTGCCGCCGCAGGGCGGCTGTCCGCGGCCAAAGACAATGGTGATCCGGTTTCGCTTGTCGTATTCGTAGCTCACATGGTCGGCCATGTTCCGAACCAACATGATGCCAAGCCCGCCGATCGGCCTGTCCTCCACGGCGGACTCGGTATCTGGGGCAGGACCATCCTTCAGGACATTGAACGGCGGAGCGTCATCCTCCATGATGAGCGCCACACCTTCCGGCAACGGATGCAAGGCAAGCCAGACAGGTCCGCCCTCGCTGTCACCTCCGTAGCCATGCATGACGGCGTTCATGAACAGCTCCTCGACGACAAGGTGCAACTTGTGCCTGAACTCGACCGCCGGGAAGTGAGATTCGCAGAACGAATCCATCCATGCCTCAATCTTGGTGAGGTTTTCGACCTGGCTCTCAATTTCAAGGCGCTCCACCTTGGACATTTTAGGACTGTCCTGAATTGGCGGTCGCTTCTGCCTGTGCCTCTTCGCGTGTTTCGTATACCTTGAAAATTCTGTCAAATCCGGAAATGTGGAACACTTCGGCCACCGGGCCAGTGAGTCCACAAATCGAAAAATCCACCTTCTGCTTTGAGAGCCGCTTGGCCACGACGAGAATCGCCCGGAGCCCGGCACTGCTGACATATGAAACGCCACTGAGGTCACAGACTACAAACTTGTCCGTTTCCTCGATGCCGGCCATCATCGAAGTCTCCAGATCCCCGGCCGTGGCACCATCGATGCGCCCTTCGACTTCGACGACCACGGTGTGCCCGTCCCTCGAGGCCCTGCAATCCATCTCAATCTCCTTACCACAAGACTTGGGCGGCTACGGGCTCGTCATGAAAATGACAGACAAGGCGTGCCGCGCATGATTTTCGCCAAATGTCTGCCGACGATGCATCGCGGAGTCAAGGGCGCAATTGGCTTATTGGCTTTGTCATCGTCGGACCATGGATCGCCCATTCTCCACCATGGCACCTGGAATTCCATGTCGCGGTGGTGCCTGTCGGAGCTTGCTGGCCCCGACGCGGGATCACCCGCGTCCGACCATCGCGAAGGCTGCGGCATCATCGGGTGAGCATGGGCTACTGGCGTCCGACACCGACGGTGGCCGCGAAATGAAGCATCCCCCTCAGCCGCGCCTAGCAATGGAACAGTTCTTCGTACAGGGTTGTTTTTTTGGCTCCTTCGTGACATTCCACAATACTATCACGAAGGACTGGGACACGATCATCATGCATAAACCGCTCGAAATTCTGGGACTTGTGGCGATTTTGGGGCTCCTGCCCGCTTCGGCCATGGCACAGGCGCCCGTCGGCACGGAAACCGGGTTCGTACTCAACACGTTCGCATTTCTCATCTGGGGCGCACTGGTCATGTGGATGTGCGCCGGATTCACGATGCTTGAAGCCGGATCGGTTCGCACGAAGAACGCCTCCGTCATCTGCATGAAGAACATCGGCCTCTACTCGATCGCGGGGCTGGCCTACTACGTCATCGGCTACAACATCATGTATGTCGACGTTGACGGCGGGTTCTTCGGCTCGCTGTCGCTGTTCCGCGGCAACTCCGCCAGCGAGGTCGCGCTCCTGAGCGCCGCGCCGGAGGCGATCGACCAG
>JAJEAC010000140.1 GCA_022824315.1 Silicimonas sp. | reverse complement strand
GTCACAGTCTGAACCTCACCGCATTCAAGCGCGAGGGAAAGCGTCGTCGGTTCGCCTTCCTTGATCTGGGAGGCGACAATCGTTCTGAGTTGTTCGGCGTTCTTGATCTCGACCTCGTCGGGCAAACGATCAAAGAACGCCTCTTTTCTGAGGGCGTTCATCTGGTCTCTCCGGGTTACGTTTCTTGCTTTGGACATAGGATATCCATCATTCGAAACAATCGCAATACTCAAAATATTCGAATATCACTGCCATTGTACGAGAGAACCACCAAAAACCTAGGGGTCAATCGACGGCACCGCCAAGCAGGATTTGCCTCAAGCCACGCCGGAGCACCATAATTTTAGACGGTGGATCACGAGACCACCTTCTCCGTTACGCATTGACCTCCAGGTTTTTGATGCTCCCCGATAATGTGGGGGCTTATATTCATTACTTGACAGCTCGTCAGGCCGCCGCCTCCGGCCCGACACACTTGAACGAGACGTTCGCGCGAATGATGCCGGCGGGAGCGGGGAACATGTGCCGCAAGATCTCTCATTATGGAGAATAAAAAGGGAACTTCGTGCTTGACAGACACTCCGGTTGCGGTCAGGATGGGTTACGAGGCGCCTTCGACGCCCTCGCCCAAGCCCAATCCGGAGGAACGACCGCATGGCCCTCGTCGCCACGCACAGGCAGGTTGTCTACCGCCTGCTGCCGCAGACGCGCAGCAGCTGGCGGCGGCTCGAGCGGGTGCTGGAGGACCAGCGCCAGCTCTACAACGCCGCCCTGGAGGAACGGATCGACTGCTACCGGAAGACCGGAAAGGGCCGGACATACTTCGACCAGTGCAAGGCCCTGACGGAGTGCCGCCGGGATCTTCCGGAGATGGCGGAATGCCCGGTGGCCATCCAGCGCGGAACGCTGAAGCGGCTCGACGGTGCCTTCCAGTACTTCTTTCGCCGCGTGAAGAACGGGGAGACGCCGGGCTTCCCGCGGTTCAAGGGAAAGGCGTTCTTCAACAGCATCTCTGTCGTCTCCGGCGTCAAGGTCAGGGACGACACGCTCCACGTTCCGTCCTTCGGCGCGCTGAGGATACGACGCAAGGGCGGGAACCCGTATCCCGACGGCAGGCCCGTCTCCGCGGTCCTGAAGCGCGAGCTTGGCATGTGGACCGCCATCGTCTGCTTCGCCGTCGAGATCGAGGAGCCCGCCAGCAACGGGCACGTTCTCGGGCTGGACCGGAACGGCGGCCAGGTCGCGGACAGCGACGGCGCGCTTCACGAGATGCCGGACATGAAGCGTCTTGACGCGCAGGCGCAGCGCCTGCAGCGCAGGCTCTCGCGGCGCCAGAAGGGAAGCAGGCGACGCGAAAAGGCGAAGCGGCACCTGGCGAAGGTCCGGCGCAAGATCGCCAACAGGCGGAAGAACTGGCATCATCACGTGAGCCGGAAGCTGGCGACGGAGGCCGGAACCGTTGCGGTCGAGGACCTGAACGTGAAGGGGATGACGCGCTCCGCGAAGGGCACCGCCGAGGAGCCCGGCACGATGGTGGCGCAGAAGTCCGGCACCAACCGCGTGATCCTGAACACGGGCTGGACGGCGCTCAAGGGGATGCTGGAATACAAGGCGGCGAACGTGATCGTCGTTCCCGCCATGAACACGTCACGGAAATGCCACGAGTGCGGGGCGGTCGAGGCCGCGAATCGCAGAACTCGGGACGATTTCGGTTGCCTGGCCTGCGGCCATGCTGCCCATGCCGACCTCAATGCGGCGAAGAACATCCGCGACAGGCCGCTGGAGCGCCTTGCCGCGACGGACGAGACGTCAGGGACTGGCGCATCTGCACGGCGAGCGGCGTTTGCGCTGGCAACCTCTGACCCGTGAAATCAATGCTTGCGGCGGACTGACGGTCCGTCAAGCCAAGCATATAAGTCCCAAAATATGCCTCCGCCCATCCGCCCGCCCACGGTGATCGCGACCGCCGCAACCTTGATGGCACAAAACACCACGGCTTCGTGCCACAGGATCTGACCGGTCAAGGCCGCCGACGTGGTCTCGTATCTGACCCCGATGATGTGCGGAAAGCCAAGCGCCAGCACGCCAAGCAGCAATCCGGCAACGGCCGGGCGAATGAAGCGAGGGATGCTGAAGCGCTTGCACACGTGGTTGCCGACGTCATCCGCAAGAAAGATCGAGCGCATCATCACCACCGCGAGCAATCCGGACAGCATCCCGAGAATCAGGAATGCCGGAAGCTCCACGTAGAATGTCAGGATCCCTTCCTCGATCAGTACGAATTGGGTCACGTCTCCGAACGTGAGACGCGAAATCACCGTCCCCGCCGCGCTGGCAATGACGATCGGTGCGAAGGCATGCACGGCAAAGTGCCGAAGGACCACCTCCAATGCGAACAGGGCCCCGGCAATCGGCGCGTTGAACGACGCCGACACGGCTGCGGCGACGGCGCAGCCCAGGAGGTCGCGACCCGTGATGCCATCGGCATTTATCTTGTTCAGCACCCAGGATGACACGACCGCCGCCAGGTGCACGACCGGACCTTCTCGACCGGACGAGCCCCCGACCCAAGCGTGATCATGGATGCCACCGCCGACGCCACGCCTTCCCTCGTCTCGACACGCCCATTGCGGAGCGCCGCACGCTCGATCGCCTCCGCGACGGACTTGGCCCGACCGTCCGCAGTGAATCGATCCAGGATGATGCCGACGACCAATCCGCCACACACGGGGATCAGGACAATCATGTACCACGGGAGAGTCTCGGCGAAGGAATGCATGAGCCTTGGATCGTCCGTGCCGTAGAGCGTTGTCTGCGGCAGGTTGATGCCGAGGCGAAACAGAACGGCGGCACCGCCAGCCGCGATGCCGACCAGAAGCGCGATGAACCAGAACCGGACCTGCCCCGGGCCGTTTTGCCGCAGGACGTGCAATGCGGGCATACGCCGAAAGGCGCGCGTACAGATCCCTGATGGTGCTCGGCCTGGACGCGTCCATAAGACACTTGGATACACGGGCGACGAACGCAACGTTGCCCTGTACCGCCCGATGGCATCCAGGCAAGGATCCGCAATCCTGCCGCTTGCGAATGCGGCCGTTCCTACGGCAGGGATGTCGCGACGGAAAGGGCGGATTGGCGAAATTCGGACGAGCGCAAGGAATTGTCATTCAGGGTCTTGCAGTCGTCCTCAGCAGGATGTCATCTGGCCCCATGGCTCTCAGCATTGACTTGAACTCGGACATGGGAGAAGGCTTCGGCCCGTGGGACATGGGCGATGACGCCAATCTCCTTCAGGTCGTGACATCCGCCAATGTCGCCTGCGGATTCCACGCGGGCGATGCGGACACCATGGCCGCGACGATGCGCACGGCTGTCGAATGCGGCGTAGGCATCGGCGCCCATCCGGGATTTCCGGATCTCCAGGGTTTCGGCCGACGCCAGATGCAGGTGCCGCTGGCGACGCTGGCCAACATGATCCGCTACCAGGTCGGGGCGGCGCAGGCGATGGCGCGTGCCGCGGGCGGCGAGGTGCGGCACATGAAGCTTCACGGCGCCCTCTCGAACATGGCCAGCGTCGATGCAGACATGGCCCGCGCCTGCTACGAAGCGGCGCTCGACGTGGCGCCGGACATCATCATCGTCGGCCTTGCGGCGACTCGGATGGAGGAGGTCTGCCGAGAGCTGGGGTGCAACTGGGCGGGCGAGATTTTCGCCGACCGGGCCTACAATCCCGACGGCACCCTTGTCGACCGCCGCTTGCCTGGCGCGATGATCAGCGACGGCGACGAAGCGGCGCGACGCGTGGCCGACATGGTCCGGGAGAGCGCGATCATCACCGGCGACGGTCAGAAGCTGCCGACACGCATCGACACGGTCTGCGTCCACGGCGACAGCGCGGGGGCCGTCGCGTTTGCGACCCGCGTGCGCGACGGAGTTGAATCGGCGGGAATCAAGCTTGACCTGTTTGCCGGATCACCGCTTGCCTGTCGGTGACTCGCCGGGCATTTCCCGGTCGCAATCGGGCTCTGCCTTCGGCGCTGGCAGAGGTAGGCGTGTCACGCGTCGTCCAGTTCCCTGAACGTCTTGAGCAGCTCGTCCTTGGAGACCGCCTTGTCCTTGATCGAGACCTGGTCCAGGACATGGTCCACGAGCTTGTCCTCGAAAATCGACGCGTGGATCTGACTGCGCAAGGCCGGAGATTTCTGCACGAGATCAAAGTAGTCCCGCTCGCGCCCCGGAATGGTCCTGGCCTGGTTGATGACGGCCTGGTTCATCTCGGCATCCGTGACTGTCACATCTGACCGTTCACCAACGTCAGCCAGGAGAAGCCCGAGGCGCACGCGACGCTCGGCCAGACGGTTGTGCTCGTCGTCGGGCTTGATGTCCTCTTCGTCGTCGGGAGCATCCGCTTCCGGATGCTCATCGCGCCAGAGCTGATACGCGATCTGCTCGGCTTCCCGTTCGACCAGAGATGACGGCAGGTCAAATTGCAGGATCTTGTCGAGTTCGTCGAAGAGCGTGCGTTTCAAGATCGATCGCGCAACGGACTCGCCCTCGCTCCTGATGGCTGCCGTGGCCCTTTCCCTGAGCTCTTCGAGATTCTCTGCACCGAATTTCTTGGCCAGTTCGTCGTCGATTGCCGCCGGCTTGGCCTCCTGCACGGCCGTGACCGTCACCTGGAATATGGCGAGCTTCCCGGCCAGCTTCTTGCTTGCATGGTCGTCCGGAAATGTGACCTCGACTCGCCTGGTCTCGCCTTCCACCGCCCCAAAAAGCGGCGTCTCAAAGCCGGGGACAAACTGATCCTGACCAAGAACCAGGGGAACGCCCGACCCGGCGGCTTCGTCCAGGATCTCGTCATCGACCATGCAGGTAAAGTCGACGATCAACTGGTCGCCGTCCACGGCCTCCGTGCCCTTAGGACGATCCACGTAGTCCGGCACGCGTGACGCGAAGTCCTCGATCACCCCGTTGACCGCGACCTCGTCCGCGTTGACCGCGAGCCTTTCCAGCTCCAGTCCGGCAAAGTCGACGTCCGGGATCTCGGGCAAGGTCTCGTAGGTCAGGGCCAGTTCGACGTCGTCGCCTTCCTTCCAGTCCACGTTCTGCATCTCGACCTTCGGCTCCATGGCCGGCTTTTCGCCGGAGTCCTTGAAGTGCTCGGAGACCGCCGCGTCGACGGTTTCCTGCATCGCCTCGCCCAAGAGGCGCTTTCCGAACTGCTTCTTGAGCAGAGCCGTCGGGACCTTCCCCTTTCGGAAGCCCTTCATCTGGACTTCGGGGGCCGCCTCGGCCAGCTTGCCGTTGACCTTTTCGTCCAGCTCGCTCGCGGTCACGGTGATCCGGTAGCCGCGCTTGAAACCCTCGTTCAACGTTTCGGTGACCTGCATGGGCATCCTCTCTCGTTCCCGCGCCGACCACGCGCCGCACGGGCCAGAAAAATCCGCGCTCCTTCTATGGAAGCAGGAATGTGTCCGCAAGGCGAAAGCGACGGGCACCGCGCAGGCTCTCGGTCGCACCGAATGCAAAGTCTGGCGAATGGGGTCGACACACGCATGGGGCGGCGGAGTCCCGCCGTGTCGAGGTTCCCGGGCTCCTGCCGCTGGTGCGGGTGGAGGGACTCGAACCCCCACGCCTTTCGGCGCCAGATCCTAAATCTGGTGCGTCTACCAATTCCGCCACACCCGCATCGCACCCTTGGTGCCGGTCGAATCGCACGCCGTTGCTATCACGACGAATCCTGCTGTCAAATTCGCGGCACCGGGCAAGGCCATGGTGATTTTCCGCTCAAGGCAAGAGTCATTTTGAACTTGGCGTTGCGTTCCTGGCCGCCGATCTGGGTCTGGCACCGGTGGAGACCGAAATAACAAAGTAACACGCTGTCACCCCGGATAGATGGTTGCGAGAGTTCCGCACGTCGGAACGCGAATAAGATCAACTTTCGACCGTGCCAAAGTGCCTTGCACCGGATTGCCTAATCAAGTATCCGGCTCTTCCAGCCCAGCGGAGAGGTGCCGGAGCGGTCGAACGGGGCGGTCTCGAAAACCGTTGTGGGTGCAAGCCCACCCAGGGTTCGAATCCCTGTCTCTCCGCCACTCGCAAATGAGAACTACCGCGGACTTAAGGGGGAAGTTGTCCCTAAGCTGTTGAAATGCGGCTTTCCGTGGACAGCCCCGCGTTGACAATGGAATGGCGCATGGAATTCGACAGAAGAAATCTGTCACTAATTCCTGATGCCCGCACGGCGGTCTGCGTTCCTCCTGGCCTGCAGTCTCTCACACTGCCTGCAAGACCGGAGCCGCCCTGTCCTCAAAGAAGAAGGCGCTTTCGCCGAAAGCGGGTTCGAGTTCATCCAGCCAGGTCGCCTGCGCATCGAATTTGGCGAAGAATGGCCGACCGACCCAGTCAGGATCGCGACCCTGCAGGAAGCGCAGCATAAAGACCTTCTCGCCGGCGAGTCGCTGAACACCGAGCACCTCGACCTTTCCGGGTGTCGCGCTCATGCTTGGACCGCGAACCGTGCGGCCGAGACCGGAAACCTGTTGCACTGCTTGCCTGAACACGTCGTGGCAGCGCACCAGCGGCACTTCAAAGTAGCACTTTGCACCCGTGTCCCGCTCCACGAACATGTAGTAAGGGATAATGCCAAGGCCGACCTGAGTACTCCACATGCGCGCCCAGACATTCGGATCGTTGTTGACATGGTTGAGCAGCGGCGCCTGGCTGCGAATGATCGCACCGGTATCGCGGATGCGGCGGATTGCCTCGCGAACCACGTCGGTCCGCATTTCCTGCCAGTGATTGAAATGCGCCATGATGGCGACATGACGCCCTGAGCGCACGATGTCCTCCAAAAGGCGCAAAAGATCGTCGGCATCCTTGTCATTGACGAAACGGTGCGGCCAAAAAGTCAGCGCCTTGGTGCCGATCCGGATGTTCCGGACATGATCAAGCTTTGGATTGTCAATGAGCGGCCTCAAGTAGCGTGCGAGCACCCTGGTCTTCATGACCATCGGATCGCCGCCTGTGACCAGCAGGTCGGAAACATGCCTGTGGAATGCAAGGTACTGGTGCAGGCTATGCGCATCATTTGACGAGATTTTCATTTCCTTGTCGCCGACAAACTGAGCCCAGCGAAAGCAGAATGTGCAGTAGGCATGGCAAGTCTGGCCCTTGCTCGGGAAAAACAGGACGGTCTCGCGGTACTTGTGCTGGAGCCCCTCCAATGCCCCGTCTGCCCCATCAGGTATGTTCAGTTCACGCTGCGCGGCAGGATGGGGATTGAGACGGGCGCGGATTTTGGCGACTGCACCGTCGATTTCCTGCTCTGGCACCTTGCGGGCCATCAGGCCTGCAATGCGATGGAAGTCCTCGTCGGCAAGCATGCCTTTCTGCGGGAACACCAGCTGGTAGACCGGATCGTCCGGGATCCTGTCCCAGTCGATCAGTTCCTCGAGAACATATCGGTTGGTGCGAAACGGCAGCACCTTGCTGACAACACGAATCGCAAACAGGTCTTCACCTCTCACGCTGCCATGTTCCGCAATCCTGTCGAGGTGCCTTGCGGTCAGTGCGCGAAACCGGCCGTGCGGCTGTTCCTTTCCAATGTGTCTACTCATAATTCCAATGCTCCCGATTCTGGGTTTCCAACGGCAATCCAGCGGCTGCTTCTTGACTTCATCGGCACGGGGCACGACCAACCGACATGTCGGAGGCAACGCCCATCTGGTCATGCAATGCGCATGCATGTGTCGGCGAGCAAAATCCCGGCACGATGTTCCAGGTCGCAGGGATTCATGCCGTCGACTGAAGCGCAACACGTTCCAGCCCTGACGGCTGCATTCACGGCTCGTCGGGGTGGCCAACGCCCCAAGCAGTGCAGATGAGCCGAGCCCGAACGCCTCGTATCGCTTCACGCATCGATTGCGGTTGCGGCTCGGCATGGGCCGCGCAATGCCGTGACGAACTTCGGCGGAAAACCCGCCCTTCCGGCTTGGACAAACGCATCCGGCTTGGACAAACGTCTGAGGATGAAATCGTTTCAGACAAACTCATAACCACTCGACTATACGCCATCAGGCACGAATTTGCGAGCAAAAAACTTGCGAAAGGCAGTTTGTCGCACTCGGCGCGGTCAGTCACAGCGAAGAGGCGGGCCAAGATTCCAAGGCAATTCGCCCCGTCCAGAATCGGAAGAATGACGCAGGCACGGCCAACACACGGACACAGCAACAAGACCGGATCCTATCTCACTCGATGAGCCTGTCTTGTCGAATCTTCAATCTCTTATGTGCGAATCCTAAGGTTATGCGTCCAGAGCAGCGTGTGAATTTGCGATGCTTGCGCGCCCGTGCCGAAACGTGGCTCATGGTTGCGATCAACTTTGGGCTGGACCTGTCCAAATGGGACAAGGCAATGGTGCTGCGCAATTCCCGCGAATGTTGCTGCAAGCCCAGCAACTTCCATGCGGACACCCGCTTCTCTCAGGGCCATGGCGCCCTTAGCCGAAAGGACCAACCTGAACTCCGGATACCGACCTGCGGTTCCTTCGCGGCGGGCCTCGGAACTGCCGTGACATCACTGGTACGGGCTGTGCGCAATCATGCACAGGACGGCGCCATGCAGCTTCAGCCGCCAAGCATCCATTTCCCATCCGGCCAGAACGCGTGAAAGGCGAACGCGAACATCACGTCATGCGGAACGTCCCGAAGCTGGGCATCACGCACCCGGATCGTGCCGACGTCCTTCCCTGCTCCGATGTCGCTCGAATCCAGCGCCGAGGCCTGTCCGCTCGTCCACGAGATCGTTACGCCCGCCTCGGTCACCTGCCCTTCCTCGCGCAATCGGCTCAACGGCCAGGCCTGATCGCCGACGCGAACCACGCGCGCAAGCGCCGGAATGTCGTGAGGCGGGAGTTCGCCGCCGTAGAGGAACGGGCGCGACGAGGAATCGTAGGACACGTAAGGATTTCGTCCGTACATCCGAGGCCATGTTGGCTGGTCCATGACCAAGCCGTCCGGGTTCCTGGCCTTGAACTCTGCCCAGCTTTCCATCCATGACGGCAATGGCACGAGCTCGACGCCGGTCAATTCGCCCACGATGCCCGTGCCAATCGCCTGCTGCCACCAGCTCTCCGTCTCGCGGTCGAACATCACCATGTCGGAATTCCTGAGTTTGCCTGATACCCCAAACGTCAGGACCTGCCCGTCAACGCGCCTGTCAAAGGTCAGCCCCGAATTGCACAGCGGGCAGAACGTCACCGCCACCGGCACGTCGCCGACAATGTCGTTCACGATCTCGTGCCAAGTCAGGTAGCGTATGGGATAGGCTCGCGGCACGGAACCGTCGATCTCGACCGTGATCACAGGCTCCCGGTCGCCGATCCTGTCCTCTTCGGCAAGCGTAATGAACTCAGGCGCGCTGAGTGCCGGGATTCCGTCCCTTGGCGGCCCCCCCGACATGATCTCCCGCCAGTTCTCGATGCTCGTGACACTGAAGTCCGTGTTCGGCCACTCGTGCTTCCAAAACGCGGGATCTGCACTCGCTGAGCCGTTGCCAAACGAGCCAGGCCCAACCGTGCCCAGCCCAAGAGCCAGCACCAAGACGCAGAACAATCGGATCATTTGCATGGACCGTCTCCCCATTCCCGACAAGTTTCCCTTATCTCCGGCTGAACGTGGCATCCGGTCCCGCGACATGACAGCCCCAATCACGCGAGATTGATCGGCGCGTCAGCGCTGGCCCGCTTCAGGCATGGGCACGTCGCTTGCGTAACGTTCCCGCTCTGGACATGCTGCGCCAAAGACGTCTTGCCGGACGCCCGAATCTGGTCTCGTGAAGCCAGGCGCTGCTTCAGGGCAAGCTCCTGCCGCTTCCGCCACGAACGCAACAATTGGCCGTCCTGGATGCTGGATGGCTGCATGGACAAGGAGAACCAATGGCATTGCTTGCTGATACGGGGTCGGCTGAATTTGCATCGCTTTGGGACCTCGCCGGACAATGGTCGCTGGCGCGTCGCATCCGACACGCTGACGGTTGCGAGAATTCGTTCACCGGGCAGGCCGTGTTCACCCGTTCGGGCACCCGATTGATCCAGGAAGAGTCCGGGCTGCTGCGACTCGACGACCAATCCCTGGAGGCCCGTCAGCGCCTCGTCTGGAATCAGGACGGACCCTTGCTGAAGGTTCATTTCGCCGACATGCGACCGTTTCATGAAATCCTGGTCGGGGTCGCCGACCCCGAGGCGGTCCACGATTGCCCGCCGGACCGGTACCATGTCGCCTACGACTTTGCCCAATGGCCGATCTGGAGCAGCGTCTGGACCGTGACCGGACCACGCAAGGATTACGTCATGAACTCCACCTACACGCCCATTTGAGGCAGGTAGCGACGAACGTGTCCAGCGATGCGGGTTCATTTCCGCGATCTTGCCGCGACCGTGGCGGCCCGATTGATGTCTGCACAAGCAGTTCCGCAGCGAATGCGCCCTTGCGCACCCGCACTCGAAGACGTTCCGTCAGCCTGGACGGCAAAACGGCCGCGGCACCGTCGGCGGTCGGGCGTGCTCATTTGGTCGGTGGCCGCGTTTCCACCCTCTCGCGCACTCCCGAGCCGCCTGCCTGCGCTTCGTCGCCTTGCGCGATCAACGTGTCACATGGTATGCGCGCGCCAACGGAATCCTGAAGAAAGGAACAGGCCCATGACAACGCTCGCCTACCGTCCCGTTCTCGCCGACACGTTCTGGAAAACGTCCGAAACCGGAATCTGGATCAAGCGTCTCGCTCTCGTTGTCGCAGGCGTTCTTGCCCTGACAATAGCTGCAAAGCTCAAGGTACCCATGTGGCCGGTCCCGATCACCATGGGCACCTTTGCCGTCCTGGCAATCGGAACGGCCTACGGCCCGGCCCTCGGCCTGTCCACCATCCTTGCCTACCTCGCCGTAGGCGCGTTCGGGTTTGACGTCTTCGCCAACAGTTCGGCTGAGTCAAACGGCCTAGCCTACATGACGGGAACCACGGGCGGCTATCTTGTCGGATTCGTCCTTGCCGCAACGGCGCTTGGCAGGTTTGCCCGCAAGGGCTGGGACAGGGACATCAGGTGGATGGCCATCGCGCTGTTGATCGGCAACGCGATCATCTACGTCCCGGGCCTGCTGTGGCTCGGCCATGTCCTGGGTTGGGACAAGCCGATCCTGGCATGGGGCCTCTGGCCGTTCCTGATCGGTGACGGGTTGAAGCTCGTGCTTGCCGCGCTCGTCATTCCGAGCCTCTGGAAGATGGTGGGCGACGCCCGAGCCTGAAGGTTCCATGACCGGACGCGACGTGGCCCGGCGTGGCCACGTCATCCTGGCGTCGCGATGCCCGTCGTGAAATTCATGGCGTGCGCCGTGATCCTCGCATCGCCCTGATCAACGCAAGGCGCCGCGTAGGGTCACGGCGCAGGCAAATGGCAGGACGGCGAGACTTCCAAGAGTGATCAGTGCCAGCAGCAGCAGCGGCGTGGCATTGCCCTGCCCGGCAGCGGCCCGGCTGACCACCTCGGACCCGAAAATCAGGGTCGGCACGTAGAGCGGCAGCACTAGCAGCGACAGGAGAAGCCCGCCGCGCTTCAGCCCGACCGTCAGGGACGCGCCGAATGCGCCGATCATCGAAAGCGCCGGGGTGCCGACCAGCAGGCTCAGGACCAATGAGCCATAGGCGGCAGACGGCAGGTTGAGAAGCAGAGCCAGGATCGGGGCCACGAGGGAAAGCGGCAACCCGGTCGTCAGCCAGTGAGCAGCAGTCTTGGACAGTGCCAGGGCCTCGAGCGGAAGAGGGGCGGTTGCCAGAAGCTCGAGCGAGCCGTCCTCGAAATCCGTCGCGAAGATCCGGTCAAGCGACAGAAGGCAGGCAAGCAGCGCGCCAACCCAAAGCATGCCAGGCGCAGTGATCGCGAGACGTCCGGATTCAGGCCCGACACCGAAGGGCACCAACACGCAGACGATCAGGAAGAATGCGAGCGCCAGCCCGAAGCCGCCGCCGGCCCGAACGGCAAGCTTCAAGTCCCTCAGCACAAGGCGGATCACAGGAACGCCTCGTCCGCGAAGCGAGCATCCGCGCCCGTGGGCCTGAGGGCTGCGACATCAAGCACGCGCGCATCCAGGCCAGGATCGACATGGCTCGCGATGAGGGCGGCGCCACCGGATGCGAGATGCGCCCGGGCCAAGTCCGCGAAGAGCCTCGCAGACGCCTCGTCCAGCGAGTCCGTGGGCTCGTCCAGCAGCCAAAGCGGCCGACCTGTCACCAAGAGCCGTGCCAATGCAAGCCGGCGCTTCTGCCCGGCAGACAACGATTGCGCACGCCGGTCTCGCAACGCGCCCAAAAAAAACGAATCAAGTGCTGCGTCCACGCCCTCAACGCCGTGAAGCCCGGCCCAGAACGCGAGGTTCTCGACCACGCTCAACGTGCCCTTCACGCCGTTGGCATGCGGCACATAGGCAATCGCATCACCGTCGCGAACCATCCCTCCGCTGGTGGCCGGCTGCAATCCGGCAATGGTCCTCAGAAGTGTCGTCTTGCCCGACCCGTTCGGCCCCCTGACCACGACCGCCTCGCCCGGACGCAACGTGAGCGAGACGTCTTCCAGGACAGGAACGCCTCCCCGGCTGCAATGAAGACCGGTCAGGGTCAGCAACGGGGCGGTCATGTGACCTCCGGCCATTTGGCGCCCGATCCTGAACGGAGGCCGATCGCTTGCGGAGACTTCCCCTTGCGGACACCGGCGGATCGATGAGCCTGACGTCGATGCGTATCCGGCGGTTTCATGCAGACACTCAGACCGGAAGCAGCGCCAGACCGACACGACGGCCCTCGCCCAGGAGGACGTTGTAGGTACGGCACGCCTGGGGCGATGCCATCGCTTCCGTGCCAATGCCCGCCGCCGCCAGCCGATCGCCGAACTCTTCCGGAAGCCTTGCCAGCTCCCGCCCTGTCCCGACCAGGAGGACATCGATCTGGCCGGCCGCGCCCAGGAGAGAGTCGCAATCGTCCAGGCCGCCCCACGACGTTATGCCTGACGGCAGGATCGCCAATGGCGCGTCCTGGGCCTCGCCGCCGATGCGAAAGAACCCCGGTCCGTACCCGTCGACCGGCAGGGCTTCCGTGTAGGCGATTTCGGTGATGCGCAACGGTCTCTCCTCAGTCCCAAACCGGCAGGCCCATGATCGCCGATACAGCAATGACCAGGTAGGCGATGCTTCGGTAAACGCGCTCCGCGTTCGGCCGAAACAGCATCGCTCCGCT
Source organism: Silicimonas sp. (assembly GCA_022824315.1). Taxonomy (GTDB): domain Bacteria; phylum Pseudomonadota; class Alphaproteobacteria; order Rhodobacterales; family Rhodobacteraceae; genus JAJEFO01. The sequence goes on along the minus strand of JAJEAC010000140.1, from coordinate 32,039 downwards.
CCAGTTGCCGAGGACGTAAGGCAAGATCAGGATGCCTCCAAGCGCAAGTGCGGGAACCGAAAGATATCCGTTCCAGTGAAATACGGCCAGCAAGGCCAGTTCGGCCAGTATCAGGTAGAGCGTGCTGTTCGCCCGCACCGCCGCCGCGGGCAGCGTGGAGGCCATGTACAGGATGATCACCGGCGGCCCCGGCAGCCCGACGGAACCGCCGGTGAATCCGCCAATCAGGCCGGTGCCGTAGATCATGGCCGGGCTCGGTTTCCCCCTGTACCGGACACCGGCAACCAGAAGGACAAGAAGTCCCAGCGCCACGACCGAGACGCCCCAGCGAAACACTTCGGGCTCGACCATGGCGAGGACAAGCACGCCAAGCGGCACGGCAATAAACGCGCCGCATGCCAGGCGCAGGACATCCGGCGGATGCCCGTCCCTGAGGGCGCGCGGTACATGTATGAGCGGTGCCACGAGGTCCATCACGATCATGGAGGTAAGTGCCTCGAACGGATCAAGCACCTGCGCCGCGACCGGCAGGTAGACCATCGCGGTGCCGAAACCGGTAAAACCCCTTACAATGCCTGCCAGGAGCGCGCCCAAGCCCAGAAGCCACAACCCGTCCAACTGGACAGCAATCGCGAATGGCTCAAGCATCCACGTTGGCAAACTGGGTGCCCGCGCCGCCACCATCGGACGGCTTCGACCAGTCCCGCTTCACGCCCAGCATCAGGACAACATTCTTGGCCACGTAAACCGAGGAATAGGTGCCGACGATCACGCCCCAAGTGATCGCGAACACGAAGCCCCGGATGACGTCGCCGCCGAAGGCAAGCAGCGCAATCAGCGCCAGCAACGTCGTCCCGCTGGTCATCAGGGTACGGCTCAACGTCTCGTTGACCGACGTGTTCATGACGTCCTTCAGGGGTGTCGTCTTGTACTTCCGCAGATTCTCGCGCAAACGGTCGAAAATCACGACCGTGTCGTTGATCGAGTATCCCACGATGGTCAGGAGCGCGGCGATGGTCGACAGGTCAAAGCGAATCTGCAGAAGGCTGAAAATGCCAATGGTCAGGATCACGTCGTGGAACAGCGCCGCGACGGCGCCCACGGAAAATTGCCACTCGAACCTGAGCCAGATGTAGATCAGAATCGCGGCCAGCGCAGAGGCGACGGCCAGAATTGCCGTCTGGACGAGCTCGCCGGAAACCTTGGGTCCCACGGAATCGACGGACGTGAATTCGATGGACGGGTCCACGTCCTTCAGCACCGTCTCGACATCGGCGATGATGGCGCCCGTCACGCTTTCCTGCCCCTCCTGGGCCTGGATGCGGATCAGGGTGACGTTCTGGTCCTCGCGGAAGTTCGGGTCAAAGACCTCTATGACCGAGACCTCGCCGAGATCCAGCGCCGAAACCGCCTGCCGGTAGGCGCCGACGTCGACCTGCTGAACCGCCTCGGTCCTGATCGTCGTGCCGCCCCGGAAGTCAATGCCGAAGTTGAGACCCACCACCAGCCACAGAATGACCGATGCAACGACCGCCGCGATCGAGGCGCCCATCGTGACGGTTCGGAAGCGGAAGAAGTCGAAGTTCGTCTCTTTGGGGACAAGTTTCAGGCGCATGGCATCATACCTCGATGGTCCGCGGACGCCGCCGCTCGAACCACATCACGATCAGGAGACGCGTCACGAAGATCGCCGTGAAGACGGACGTGACGATGCCGCACATCAGGGTGACCGCAAAGCCCTTCACCGGCCCCGACCCGAGCGCGAAGAGGATCACCGCCGTCATTCCCGTCGTGACGTTGGCGTCGATGATGGCCGACAGCGCCCGCTGGTAGCCGAGCTCGATGGCACGGCTTGGTCCCTTCGCGGTCTTGAGTTCCTCCCGGATTCGCTCGAAGACCAGCACGTTCGCGTCAACCGCCATGCCGATCGTGAGCACGATCCCCGCAATGCCCGGAAGCGTGAGCGTCGCCCCGAACACCGACAGGATACCGAGAAGCAGCGCGACGTTCAGGATGAGCGCCACGTCGGCAAAGACGCCGAACAGCCCGTAGGACAGGGCCATGAAGACGATCACGGCCGCGAATGCCACGATGCAGGCGATGCGTCCGGCATCAATGCTGTCCTGGCCGAGTCCGGGACTGACCGTCCGCTCTTCGAGGAACGTCAGCTCGGCAGGCAGAGCGCCTGACCGCAGGAGTATGGCAAGTTCCGTCGAGCTCTCGACCGTGAAGTTGCCCGTGATCTGGCCGGACCCGCCGGTTATGGGTTCGCGAATCTGCGGAGCGGTGATGACCTCCCCGTCTAGAACCGTGGCGAACAGCGCGCCGACGTTGTCGCTCGTGTACTGGCCGAATATCCGTGCGCCCGCGGGATTGAACCGGAAAGTGACCGACGGCAGCCCGTTCTGGTCGAACGCGGGCTGCGCGTCCACGAGGTCCTCGCCTGACAGGACGGCTGCCCGTTCAACGATGTAGAACTCCTCTTCGCGGTCCAGGTGCGGCACCACGATGTTGCCGGGTCCCGCCCGTGCGTCCGGATCGGTCGTGGAACTGATCACCGGATGGAATGTCAGGCGCGCGGTCGTGCCGATGAGCGCCTTCAGCTCGGCGGCCGACCCGACGCCCGGCACCTGGATCAGGATCCGGTTCTCGCCCTGCCTTTGGATCGACGGCTCCCGTGTGCCAACCTCGTCGATTCGCCGACGAATGATCTCGAGCGCCTGCTGCACGGTCCTGTTGTCGGTGGCCGCCTTTTCCTCGGGCGAAAGCTGGACGGTGACGACATCACCCTCCCCCGACGCGACGATGTCGGTCGCGCCGATCCCGGCGGTCAGGCTCACGACCGGCCGCGCCAGGTCGCGCACCGCCTGAAGAGCTGCCTCGATCGCCTCGGGCCGCTGGATGCGAACCTGCAGCGTGCCGCGCGGCGCCGTATCCACGCGCTCCACGAACCCGACCTGATCGCGGAGTTCGACCAGCGCCTGCCGCACCTCCGGCCAGTAGATGTCCATGCGATCGGCATAGACGTCCTCGACATGCACCTCGGCCAGCAGGTGCGCCCCGCCTCGCAGGTCGAGGCCGAGGTTGATCAGCGTCGAAGGCAGGAACGAGGGCCAGATGGCCGCCTCCGCCTCCCGTTCGGAGGTCGTGCCGAAGGTCTCGATGGCGGCCACGGCATCGTTGTGGGTCTCGACGCGGGAGTAGAACCCGTTCGGGAAGGAGAAGAGCAGGCCCGATGCGCAAACTGCAAGAATCAGGACCCGCTTCCAGAGCGAGATTTGCAGCATCTGCGCCCCTAGTTCGCCGGTTCCGTCTTAGACAAAACGGTCTGGATCGTGCTCTTGATCACGCGAACGTTCACGCCTTCGGCAATCTCGATCTCGACTTCACCGTCCTCGCGGACCTTGGTCACCTTGCCGACGACACCGCCCTGGGTGATGACCTGGTCGCCGCGGCGCAGCGCCTCGACCATGGCCTGATGTTCCTTCATCTTCTTTCTTTGCGGGCGGATCAGCAGCAGGTAAAAGATCGCGAAGATGAGAATGAAGAAGGGCAACTGCATCAGGAGCGCGTTTCCGCCTCCACCGGCGGCCTGGGCAAAGGCTGGCGTGACGATCATGGGATGTGTCCTTGTCATTGATTCGAGGCGCAAAGTGCGCCCCGCCCGAATTCGCGCACCCTATATCTGCGTTCCGGGCTTGGCAAGCATCGGCCCGGTCATCCACGGGTGACCGACAACCCTTTGGCTTCGCGCCATGGAAGAGGTCGCGAAGCTCTCGAAAGAAGTCGATATTCGCCCTTTGCACGCAACGAAGCGGCGGTAAGAGACGCGCGGAACAAGGATTGCCGAATGGCCCAGGTCACCATCGTCTACTGGCGGGACATGCCCGCGCAGGTCATCGTCGGAAAGGGTCGGCGCGGGGCCAAGGCTGCCTTGCCCGAGCGCTTTGAACAGGCGATCGACCGCGCCGCCATGAAGGTCGGTGCACGGGACAGCGACGCCTACCTGTCCGAGTGGCGGAAGGCTGTCGAGGACGACCGCGACGGCGCGCCCGAAGAGATCGCGAAGGCCGTGGCGGCGCGCATCGAGCGCGAATATGATCGCGAACGGCTGGCGGGGCTGATAGACAATGACGGATGGGCCCCGACACCTTCGAGCCCGGAGGGCTCCTGATGGCATTGATGAGATTTCGCACCAAGTCCGAACGTGTCGCGCCGGCCGACGGGCAGGTCTCGGACTTCCTGAACGGCTATTCGATCGAGGTCATGCCCCGCACGGCAGAGAAGATCGACGATTTCCAGGCGATCCTGCCGCCCGGCACCCGCGTCTACGTTGCACATATCGAGGGCACCGCCATTGAAGACATGGTGGCGACGGCAAGACGCCTGTCTTCCGACGGCTTCCGCGTCATGCCGCATTTTCCGGCGCGGATCATCAGGGACAGGGCGACGCTCGAAGACTGGGTTGCGCGCTACCAGGGCGAGGCCGGAATCGAGGATGCCCTGATGCTTGCCGGCAGCCCTGCGTCCCCGGCCGGAAGTTTCGACAGCTCGATGCAGCTCCTGGAGTCCGGGGTCTTCGACCGGGCCGGCTTCAGGCATCTGCATGTCGCGGGCCACCCTGAAGGCAACCGGGACATCGACCCTGACGGCGGCACCAGAAATGTCGACGCCGCCATGCGCTGGAAGTCCGCATTCAACGAGCGCACCGACGCGGACATGGCGTTGGTCACGCAGTTCGCCTTCGAGGCCGGGCCGATCATCGATTGGGCGAACGGCCTACGGGACGCGGGCATCGACCTGCCGGTCCATGTCGGCATTGCCGGCCCTGCAAAACTGCAGACGCTGATCAAGTTCGCGATCGCCTGCGGAGTCGGCCCGTCTCTCAAGGTGCTCCAGCGACGCGCGAGGGATGTCGGCAAGCTGCTCGTGCCCTTCGAACCGGACGAGGTCGTGACGTCACTCGCCCGGCACAAGGCGGCGGCACCGGACTCCGCGATTTCCTGCTTGCACCTCTTCCCTCTGGGCGGCATCAAGGCCGCCGCCACGTGGGCACGGACGCGAAGCACGATGGAATCGGCGATCCTGACCGCCTGACGAAATTACAGTTCCGGAAAGTCCGATCCATGGCGCGCACCGTCCTCGAATCAAGATCCAAGACCGTTGTCATCGGCTTCGATGAGCCCTTCTGCGTGATCGGCGAACGCATCAATCCGACCGGGCGCAGGATTCTCGCAGCCGAACTGGAGGCGGGCAACTTCTCGACCGTGGAAAGGGATGCGGTCGAGCAGGTCGCCTGCGGTGCGCAGGTCCTCGATGTGAACGCGGGTGTCGTCTACAACTCGAACCCCAATCCCAACGAGACTGAACCGCCACTGATGCAGAAGATGGTCGAGCTGGTGCAAGGCCTTGTCGAGGTGCCGCTTTGCATTGACAGTTCCGTGCCGGGCGCGCTGGAGGCGGGCCTCGAAACCGCAGCAGGGCGTCCCCTGCTGAACTCGGTGACCGGCGAGGAGGAACGCCTGGAACTGGTCCTGCCACTGGTCAGGAAGTACAACGTTCCGGTCGTCGCCATCTCGAACGACGACACCGGGATTTCCGAGGATCCGGACGTGCGGTTCGAGGTTGCAAGGAAGATCGTCGAGCGTGCGGCCGACTTCGGCATCCCGGCCGAGGACATCGTGGTCGACCCGCTCGTGATGCCGATCGGTGCGATGGCGACCGCCGGCAAGCAGGTCTTTGCGCTCGTGCGGCGTCTGCGCGAGGAACTGGGCGTCAACACCACCTGCGGAGCATCCAACATCTCGTTCGGACTGCCGAACCGGCACGGCATAAACAATGCCTTTCTGGCAATGGCCGCCTCGCACGGGATGACCAGCGCGATCATGAACCCGGTCGCAATGCCGCGCACGCTCAAGGCTGTCGGCGAACGCCTCGACGCCCTGAAGGCATTGGGCGTCACGGCGCCGGCGGAGGTCGACCTGCGCACCTTGCGCCCGCTTCTCGGGATGGAGCCTTCGGAGGACCTTGTCCAGCAGCGGGTTGCAAGGCTGGCGGAATTGGGAATCACCATTCCGGAGGAACTCAGTGCAGCCCGGCTGGCCCCGCTTCTCGGGCTCTCCCCGAGGACCGTGGTCGCCTCTGATGAGATCCTGTCGATCCGGGCGGCCGACTTCCTGAACAACAACGATCCTTCGGGCGGCACCTGGATCAGGATGAACAAGCCTGTTGGAAGCGGGGAGAACGGTCGTGGCCGGCGCGAAGGCCGCCGCCGCCGGAGGGCCTGATGTCACGAAGAGCCTGACGGCACCACGCGCGGACCGGAATGCAGGCCGTTGTCGATCTTCCCGTTTCCCGCACACGGCGACGTGACCAGGAGGGACCGCTATTCGCGAAATGCCGCCAGGCGCTGGCAAGACGGCTTTGCTTTGGGAATCATCTACGAAAATCACATCGTGGCTTCGCATTGATTTCACGGGTCGTCGAAGTGGACAACGCTCCTCGCCGTGCAATCCCGGACACCGCCTCATGTTTGCCCCTTCAGCGGGGCGGTTCAACAGGGCCGTAGCCCTCCAACTCTGTTGCCGAGATCGGAAAGGCAGCGCCTCGCCCTCATGCACGGACTTCTTGCCTCGTTTCCACCGTGAGCGCATTGCCGGAATCGAGCCATGTGACTTTCGCATATTCCCTTGGCTTTCTCTCGAAAATCATATTGCTATGCTGCCTGGGGCAGGACAGGTACCTCAATGGGCGACAAGACGGCACTCGTGATTTTCACCCCATCGGGCAAGCGCGGGCACATTCCGGTCGGAACTCCGGTTCTGGCGGCGGCGCGGCAACTCGGGGTCGACCTTGACTCGGTCTGTGGCGGGCGCGGAATCTGTTCCAAGTGCCAGATCACGCCGGGCTTCGGAAAATTCCCCAAGCACGGCGTCACCGTCGCCGAAAGTGCACTGTCCGAATGGAACGCGGTCGAGGCAAGGTACGACGAGAAACGAGGGCTGAAGGAAGGCCGTCGCCTCGGCTGCCAGGCACGCATTCAAGGCGACGTGGTCATCGACGTGCCTCCCGGAAGCCAGGTCCACAGGCAAGTCGTCCGCAAGGCTGCAACCCGACGCCAGATCACGATGGACCCGGCAACGCAGCTTCGTTACGTCGAGGTGCGCGAGCCCGACATGCACGAACCCACGGGCGACCTGCAACGTCTCTGCGAAGCGCTCAGGCGCGACTGGGACATCTCGGATCCCGGGGCGAGTCCGGCCTTCCTTGCGTCGCTGCAGCCCGCACTCCGCGACGGCGGCTGGAGGGTCACCGTCGCGGTCTGGCGCGATCATCGCGGCGGTGCCCCGGTGCTTCTCGACATTTGGCCGGGATTCTTCGAGGGACGGCTCCACGGTCTCGCCATCGACCTCGGCTCCACGACAATCTCCGCGCATCTCTGTGACCTTCGCGACGGCCAGGTCCTTGCATCATCCGGCGTAATGAACCCCCAGATCCGATTCGGCGAGGATCTGATGAGCCGCGTCTCCTACGCGATGATGAATCCGGGCGGCGACGCCGAAATGACCCGGGCAGTGCGCGACGCCATCGGCCAGCTCGCCATCGAACTGTCCGATGAAACGGACATTCCACTGCGCCAGATCGTGGAAGCCGTGGTGGTCTGCAATCCCGTGATGCACCATCTTCTCCTGGGCATCGATCCGGTGGAGCTCGGCCAGGCGCCGTTTGCCCTGGCCACTTCGGACGCCGTGAACACGCATGTCGCCAACCTGGGCCTGGCACCCATAAACCCCTCCGCAAACGTATACGTGCTGCCCTGCATTGCCGGGCATGTCGGGGCGGACTGCGCGGCCGTTGCCCTTTCGGAAGAACCCTACAAGTCGGAAGACCTGGTCCTCATATGCGACGTTGGCACGAATGCGGAGATACTTCTGGGAACCAAGGATCGTGTCCTTGCATGCTCGTCGCCGACCGGTCCGGCCTTCGAGGGCGCGCAGATATCCTCCGGGCAGCGCGCGGCCCCCGGCGCCATCGAGCGCGTCGAGATCGACCCGAAGTCGAAGTTGCCCCGCTTCCAGGTGATCGGCTCGGATTTCTGGTCGGACGAGGACGGCTTTGCCGAGGCGACGGCCGTGACCGGGGTCACCGGCATCTGCGGGTCCGGAATCATTGAGGCCGTCGCCGAAATGCGCATGGCCGGGCTGCTCGACGCATCGGGGCTGATCGGCTCGGCGGAACAGACCGGATCGGATCTCTGCATCCCGGACGGCCGCACGCACGCATACGTCATCTGGGATGCGCGAGGCGACGGCGGACCCCTCGTTACGGTCACCCAGGGAGACATCCGTGCCATCCAGTTGGCAAAGTCCGCACTCTACGCCGGCGCGCGCCTTCTGATGGACGAACTCCAGGTCGAACGCGTGGACCGCATCGCGCTCGCGGGCGCGTTCGGGTCACATATCTCGCCAAGGCATGCCATGGTCCTCGGGATGATTCCCGACTGCGACCCCGCCAAGGTGAGGTCGGTCGGGAATGCCGCGGGAACGGGCGCGCGGATCGCTCTCTGTGACATCTCGGCCCGTGCCAAGATCGAAGCCGAAGTGCTTCGTGTCCAAAAGGTCGAAACGGCGATCGAGCCGAGATTCCAGGAGCATTTCGTGGCGGCAAACGCGATTCCGCATGCCTCGGACCCGTTCCCGCACCTGCCGGATCTGCCGGATGTCAGCTTCAATACGGGTGGAGGCAGGGGCGCCGACGCTCCGACTGGTCGCCGCAGGCGCCGACGCTCCCGGGATCCCGTGCAGCAGACTTGATAGTACAGATCCCGGCACTCTTCCGGCCGGCCCGACGGTGTATCAGATTGACTTTACCTGAACGGTGCAAATAACATCGGGAGTTGGCCGGTGTTGGTACCATGTGAACTGTCTAGTGCCGCACGCCTTCACAATGCTTGGACCAGGCAATTCCGGTCCCGCCTAGAATTAGGGAGAATGTGGGCTCACATGACTGAACCTGCTCGGCACAGACATAAGGGATTGCCCCGGCAGCAGGGGCTCTACGACCCACGCAACGAGCACGATGCGTGCGGGATCGGTTTCGTGGCGAACATTGGAAACCGCAAGAGCCACGGGATCGTTGATCAAGGCTTGCAGATTCTCAAGAATCTCACCCATCGCGGTGCGGTGGGCGCCGACCCGCTGGCCGGCGACGGGGCGGGCATCCTCATTCAGATGCCGGATGCCCATCTCCGCGCAGTCTGCGGCGACATCGGACTCGGCATTCCTGCGCCCGGCGACTACGCCGTCGGAATGCTGTTCCTGCCGCGGGCCAGGGAGCCGCGGGCGGACTGCATTCGCGCCGTCGAGCAACTGGTCAAGTCGGAGGGACAGCACGTGATCGGCTGGCGCGACGTGCCGGTCGACAATTCGGGGCTGGGCGAAAGCGTCGTCCCGACCGAACCCTTCGTTCGCCAAGTCATCATTGGCCGCGGCGACAACTGCGCCGACCAGGATGCGTTCGAGCGCAAGCTGTTCGTCATTCGCAAGCAGGCGGAACACCGGGTCGACGCGTTGGGCGAGGCTTGCGACGACTTCTACATCGCGTCCCTCTCATCGCGCACGCTCATCTACAAGGGGATGCTGCTGGCGCATCAGGTCGGCGAGTACTATCTGGATCTGCACGACGAGAGGATGGTCTCCGCGCTCGCCTTGGTTCACCAGCGCTTTTCCACCAACACGTTTCCGTCGTGGCGCCTGGCCCACCCCTACCGGATGATCTGCCACAACGGCGAGATCAACACGCTGCGCGGAAACATCAACTGGATGGCGGCACGCCGGCACCTCATGAAGTCGAAACTCCTGGGCGACGACCTCGACAAGCTGTGGCCGCTGATCACCGAGGGCCAGTCGGATTCGGCGAGCTTCGACAACGCTCTGGAACTGCTGGTACGGTCGGGTTATTCGCTGGCCCACGCGATGATGATGCTGATTCCGGAGGCTTGGACCGGCAATCCGCTGATGGACGAGCGCCGCCGCGCGTTCTATGAATATCATGCTGCGCTGATGGAGCCGTGGGACGGCCCGGCCGCCGTGGCATTTACCGACGGCCGCCAGATCGGCGCGACCCTGGACCGCAACGGGTTGCGGCCCGCACGCTACGTCATCACGGACGACGACCTGGTGGTGATGAGTTCAGAAGTCGGCGTCCTTCCGATCGACGAAAGCCGCATTGTCAAGAAGTGGCGCCTGCAACCGGGCAAGATGTTGCTGATCGACCTGGAACAGGGCTGCATCGTCGACGACGGCGACATCAAGGCGCAACTGTCAGCGGCCCAGCCCTATCAGGCATGGCTCGACCGCACCCAGATCGTGCTGGAGGACCTGCCGGCAACCAACGTCCCGGTCACGCAGCCTGACCGGCTGACGCTTCTTGATCGCCAGCAGGCCTTTGGCTACACTCAGGAAGACCTCAAGTTCCTGATGTCCCCGATGGCCCTCACCGGACAGGAAGCCGTCGGCTCGATGGGCACCGATACACCGATATCGGCGCTGTCGTCGCGACCCAAGCTGCTCTATTCCTATTTCAAGCAGATCTTCGCCCAGGTCACCAACCCGCCGATCGACCCGATCCGCGAGGAGCTGGTGATGTCGCTCCTGTCCTTCATCGGTCCACGGCCCAACCTGCTTGGCATCGACGACACGACGCCGCAAAGGCGTCTCGAGGTGCGCCAGCCGGTGCTGACGAACCGGGACCTTGAAAAGGTCCGCTCGATCGGCGAGATCGCGGACAACGCATTCAGGACCATTACCCTTGATCTGACCTACCCCGCTGCTGACGGTGCCGAAGGCATGCGTGCCGCGCTCGACGCGGTTTGCGGCCAGGCGGAGGCGGCGTGTCAGGAAGGCTACAACATCCTGGTGCTCAGCGATCGGGCGATCGACCGCGACCGCATCGCCATCCCGGCGCTGCTGGGCACCTCGGCGGTCCATCACCACCTGGTGAGGACGGGCCTTCGGAACTTCCTCGGCCTGGTCGTCGAGACCGGAGAGGCCCGCGAGGTCCATCACTTTTGCGCCCTGGCCGGCTACGGCGCCGAGGCAATCAACCCCTATCTGGCATTCGAGACCCTCACGGCGCTGCAGGACGAGCTGCCGGAGGAGTTGAGCGACCGCGAACTCTTCAGGCGCTACATCAAGGCGATCGACAAGGGCATCCTGAAGGTGATGTCCAAGATGGGCATTTCGACCTACCAGTCCTATTGCGGCGCGCAGATCTTCGACGCGGTTGGCCTCGACAAGGCCTTTGTGGAGCAGTATTTCACCGGCACGGCGAGCAACATCGGCGGGGTCGGGCTGTCGGAGGTCGCGCGGGAGACCGTCGAACGCCACAAGCTCGCCTACGGCGATGCGCCGGTCTATCGCAACGCGCTCGATCCGGGCGGCGAATACGCCTACCGCCTGCGTGGCGAGGAGCATTGCTGGACGCCCGACACGGTCACCAACCTGCAGCACGCCGTACGCGGTGAACTGCCGGACAAGTATCGCGACTTCGCCAGGCAGGTGAACGACCAGGATCACCGGATGATGACCGTCCGGGGCCTGTTCGAGTTGATCCCGGCAGCGACGCCAGCACCCCTCGACGAGGTCGAGCCGGCATCTGAGATCGTAAAGCGGTTCTCGACCGGGGCGATGTCCTTCGGTTCGATCTCGCGCGAGGCGCATTCAACCCTGGCCGTCGCCATGAACAGGATCGGCGGCAAGTCGAACACCGGCGAGGGCGGCGAGGAGCCGGACCGCTTCCCGCCCATGCCCAACGGCGATTCCATGCGTTCGTCCATCAAGCAGGTGGCCTCGGGCAGATTCGGCGTGACCACCGAGTATCTCGTCAATTCCGACATGATGCAGATCAAGATGGCCCAGGGCGCCAAGCCCGGAGAGGGCGGCCAGCTACCGGGGCACAAGGTGGACGCGGTCATCGCCAAGGTGCGGCATTCGACTCCCGGTGTCGGCCTGATATCGCCGCCGCCGCATCACGACATCTACTCGATCGAGGATCTTGCCCAGCTGATCTACGACCTGAAGAACACCAATCCGGACGCCGACGTCTCGGTCAAGCTGGTGTCAGAGGTCGGGGTTGGAACGGTAGCGGCGGGCGTCTCGAAGGCGCGTTCCGATCACGTGACCATTTCGGGGTTCGAAGGCGGCACCGGAGCCAGCCCGCTGACGTCGATCACGCACGCCGGCTCGCCGTGGGAGATCGGGCTCGCCGAGACCCACCAGACGCTGGTGCTCAACCGGCTTCGCGGCCGCATCGCGGTCCAGGTCGACGGCGGTCTCCGGACCGGGCGCGACGTGGTCGTGGGCGCGTTGCTCGGCGCGGACGAGTTCGGCTTCTCGACCGCGCCGCTGATCGCCGCAGGCTGCATCATGATGCGCAAATGCCATCTCAATACATGCCCGGTCGGCGTCGCGACCCAGGATCCGGAACTGCGCAAGAAATTCACCGGCACGCCGGAGCACGTGATCAATTATTTCTTCTTTGTCGCGGAGGAGGTGCGCGAGTGGATGGCGCAGCTCGGAATCCGCCGCTTCGCGGACATGGTCGGCGAGTCCCAGCATCTCAACCAGCGCCGCGCGATCGAGCATTACAAGGCGAAGGGCATCGACCTGTCGCGGATTCTTGCCAAGCCCGACGCCCCGCCAGGCGTGGCCACCCATAACAGCGAGCGCCAGGACCACCATCTGGAAGACGTCCTCGACCGCCGGTTGATCGAATTGGCGCAGCCCGCGTTGACCAAGCGCCGGCCGGTTCGCTCGGAGATGCAGATCCGCAACATCAACCGCACGACCGGCGCGATGCTGTCGGGCGAGGTCGCGAAGCAATTCGGCCATGCCGGCTTGCCCCAGGATTCGATCTGCGTGACGTTCCGGGGCACGGCCGGCCAGAGTTTCGGCGCATTCCTCGCCAAGGGCGTCTCCTTCGAGCTGATCGGCGAAGCGAACGACTATACCGGCAAGGGCTTGTCGGGAGGCCGACTTGTGGTCTACCCGCCGCCCGAGAGCGCGCTCGTCCCGGAGGACAGCATCATCGTCGGGAACACCGTCCTCTATGGCGCCATTTCCGGGGAATGCTACTTCCGCGGGGTCGCGGGCGAACGTTTCGCGGTGCGCAATTCCGGCGCCATCGCCGTGGTCGAAGGCGTCGGCGACCATGGCTGCGAATACATGACGGGAGGCATCGTGGTGTGTCTCGGCCACACGGGACGCAACTTCGCCGCCGGCATGAGCGGCGGCATCGCCTATGTCCTCGACGAGGAGGGCGATTTCGAGCGCCGCTGCAACCTTGCGATGGTCGAGCTTGCACCCGTCAAGGCAGAGGACGAGTCGCTTGAGCGCCTCGCGCATCAGGGCGGGGATCTCGAAGCCCACGGACTGGTCGACGTGATGCGCGACATGACCCGTTTCGACGGCGAGCGGTTGAAGAACCTCATCGAGAAGCACGTCCACTACACCGACTCGGCACGCGGCCGGCGGATTCTGAAGGACTGGGAGGCCTGCCTGCCGCGATTCGTCAAGGTGATGCCCGTCGACTACTACCGCGCGCTGCGGGAGATGGAGCTCGCTCAGCCGGCCGATCCCGCAGCGCTTCTGGCGGAGAGCGGATGAACCATGGGCAAGGTTACGGGATTTCTCGAATTCGACCGGCACGAGCAGCGCTACGTGCCGGTTGCCGACCGCGTCCGCCACTTCAACGAGTTCCTGATACCGCTTGACGAAAACACGCTGCGGCAGCAAGGCGCGCGCTGCATGGATTGCGGCATCCCGTTCTGCCACACGGGCTGCCCGGTCAACAACATCATCCCCGACTGGAACGACCTCGTGTACCGCGACCAGTGGCGGGAAGCGATCGAGGTGCTGCATTCGACCAACAACTTTCCCGAATTCACCGGCCGAATCTGCCCGGCGCCCTGCGAGGAAGCATGCACGCTGAACATCGACGACGCGCCGGTGACCATCAAGTCGATCGAGTCCGCCATTGCCGATCGCGCCTGGCAGGAGGGGTGGGTGGCTCCCGAGATTCCCGCCGCCAGGACTGGCAAGCGCGTGGCCATCGTCGGTTCCGGTCCGGCAGGGATGGCCTGCGCACAACAGCTGGCGCGCGCCGGGCATGACGTCACGGTGTTCGAGAAGAACGCTAAGCCGGGCGGGTTGCTCCGCTACGGCATTCCGGACTTCAAGATGGCAAAGGACTTTGTCGACCGACGGGTCAGCCAGATGGAGGCCGAAGGCGTGTCCTTCCGCACCGACACGCATGTCGGGGTCGGGCTGGAAACGGGAGACCTCGTCCGGGACTACGACGCCGTGGTGCTGGCGGGCGGGTCGGAACAGGCGCGCGACCTGCCGGTCGAGGGACGGGACTTGCGCGGCGTCGAATTCGCGATGGACTTCCTGCCCCAGCAAAATCGCCGCATCAGTGGCGAATCGCTCGGTGACGTCGAGGAGATTTCCGCTGGCGGAAAGCATGTCGTCGTGATCGGCGGCGGCGATACCGGTTCGGATTGCATCGGGACCTCGTTCCGCCAAGGGGCGGTCTCGGTGACGCAACTCGAGATCATGCCGATGCCGCCGGAGAAGCCTGACAAGGCCACCACTTGGCCGCTGTGGCCGCTGCGGCTGCGCACGTCCTCGTCGCAGGCGGAAGGAGCAGGTCGCGACTGGAGCGTCGCGACAAAGCGCCTTGCGGGCATCGACGGGACTGTCTCTACCCTCCACGCCGTCCGGCTGGACCAACGAATGCAGGAAGTCCCCGGAACCGAGTTCGAACTGAAAGCGGAGCTCGTGCTGCTTGCCATGGGTTTCGTCCATCCGGTCCATGAGGGCATGTTGGACGAGATCGGAGTGGAACTGGACGCACGAGGAAACGTCCTCGCCGATACCGACAGTTACACCACCACACAGCCCCAGGTGTTTACCGCGGGCGACATGCGCCGGGGTCAGTCGCTCGTGGTTTGGGCCATCCGCGAGGGTCGGCAATGCGCCCGCGCCGTTGACGAATTCCTGACGGGATCGTCGTCCTTGCCACGATGAAACGGACCTGGCATCACCTTGATCGTGGCCACGGCACGGACACGTTCTCCCTGTCGGGCAACATTCCGGTTCGTCTCCGAACAGGCCTTGAGTACGGCCCGCGGCGGGTCAGGTCGGCGCACCGCTGCTGACGCAATGGAGGCACGGTCTCGCAATAGGTGGCGAGTTCCGACCCGGAGGCCCTGCAACATTGCCGTGTGCTCCATGCCCTTCTGGAAATCGAAGTCTGGGGTCGTGTTGTCCGGATGATTGACCGCGACGGCGAGTGCTCGCATCTCGGCCGCGGCGCGGGCGAGCGCGCCGTGGCTCTGTTCGCGCATGTAGGCAGTGCGCTGGTGCTCTTGATCCACCCGCTGCTCGGGCTGCATCGGGCTCGGCGGGCGTTGCCGCTCGCGGGCCATGTGGCGGCGAGCGCCCCTCGGACGGATACGCTGAAGCGAGCTGGCCCGCGAGCGAGAAAGTGACGAGATATAACAAAATTACATTTTTTATGCTTGTAATGTAAACGATATACACCAACACCCGAATTTCGTGGAATTTTGTTGTGTGCGCAATTATGTTGCTCAAAACAACGCAAATTGGGTGCATTATGTCTCGAAGAATACTGATCCTCGGCGCGTCCTACGGGTCGCTTCTCGGAACGAAACTTCTCATGGCGGGCCACGACGTGACGCTCGTATGCCGTAGGGCGACCGCTGAACTGATCAACGGAAAAGGCACCGAGGTGCGAATCAAGCTCCGGGACGAGGACTTGCATCGCCCGTTCCGCTCAAGGGATCTGAAGGGAACGCTCGACGCGATGGAACCGGACGAGGTTCGGCTCGAAGCGTATGATCTCGTGGTTCTCGCCATGTCCGAGCCACAATTTGCGGGTGCCCGCGTTCGCACGCTTCTGATGCGAATCGCGCAGGCTCGGGTGCCGTGCCTGTCCCTGATGAACATGCCGCCGATGCCTTATCTCAAGCGCATCCCGGGTCTCGAAGCGGACACGCTGGCCGCGTGCTTCACGTCGCTCGACGGCTGGCGCGATTTCAAGCCCGGCCTGGTTTCGCTCTGCAGCCCCGACCCGCAGGCGTTCCGCCTGCCGGATGCCGGCGCGAACGTGCTTCATGTAAGCCTGCCAACCAACTTCAAGGCCGCCCCGTTTGAAGTGTCCGCACACAACGAGATGTTGAAAGAGCTGGACGCGGACATCGACGCCATCCGTGTCGAGGGCAAGGAGGTTCCCGTGAAGCTGCGCGCCCATGACTCGCTCTTCGTGCCGCTTGCGAAATGGGCGATGCTCCTTACCGGAAACTATCGCTGCGTGCAGGAGACCGGGATGCGCCCGATCAAGGATGCCGTGCACGACGACATCGAGACGTCACGGGAAATCTACCGGACGGTCAGCGATCTTGTCGTCAGGCTCGGGGCGACGCAGGACAGCCAGGTGCCTTTCGAGAAGTATGCCAAGGCCGCGGAAGGTCTGCTGAAGCCCTCGTCCGCAGCGCGCGCAATCGACGGCGGCGCCCGGCATATCGAGCGGGTCGATCTGCTGGTGCAGCTCATCGCCGACCAGCTTGGCATGGGCAATCCTGCAGTGGATCACGTCGTGGCGACAGTGACCTCGCGCATCGCGGGCAACCTCAGAGCCGCCGCCTAGCTTTCGTAGCGGGTGTTGCCCCGCCTGTCGGGGCTGATCGGCAATTCCACCAACAACGGCTGGTGCGCGCGCTGGGAACATGCCTGGCGCGGGCAGAGATGGCAGTTGATCCCGATCTGGCTGAACAGGTCTTCGCGATCAAGATTGAAGGATCGCGCATATCCGATTTCGTCGACGAAGCGGAACGCGCAGCCGAGCGCAAGCGCCAGTCGCCGGTCCTGAGACTCGCGGCTGAACACGGGCCGGTCCGAGGTGCGGCTGATCGTGAAGAACCGCTCGCCCTCGGGCAACTCCACGAACTGTGGCAGGATCACGCCGGGCGTTCTGAACGACGTGTGGATGTTCCAGACGGGGCAGGCCCCGCCGAATTCCGCAAGCGTGAAGGTGGTCGAGTTGAAACGCTTGGTGACGTTGCCGGCCTTGTCGATCCTGAGAAAGAAGAACGGCACGCCTTTCGCGTTCCGGCGCTGCAGCGTCGTCAGCCGATGGCATACCTGCTCGAACGAGACGCTGAAGGCCGCCGCGATCCGGTCCACGTCATACTTGGTCGCCTGCGCGGTGGCGAGAACGCTCGCATAGGGCATGAGGAAAGCGCTGGCGAAATAGTTGGCGAGTTCCACCTGGCAGCGCGCAAGCCCCGTGGAGGACGTGATCCCGCTGTCCGAGACCAACCCGTCAAGCGTCTGGCTCGCCTCCAGAAGGCACAGCACATGCGCGAGCTGAAAGGTCCGGTTCGGGTAGTCGAGCGCTTGGGAAAGAAGGACCGTCGCCTTCTCCCTGTCGAAAATGCGCAAGGCTTCGCTCATGTCTTCGACGGTCTCGATGCGAACTTCGACCCCGTGGCGCGCCTTCAGGCGGTGCTTCAGCGTCGCGTAGACATCGTCGGGCGCACAGGGCTGTTCGGCGCGGATCCTTTCCGCGGTTCTTTCAAGGTCCGGAAAGTGGTTCCCATGGTTGCGGAAAAAATCGTGGATGATCGTTTCCGGCGAGGACGAAACGAGATTTTCCGGCATCCGTTCCCGACCCTGCCGCAGCACCTTGTCGAGCGTGGTCCGGTGCGTCCGGTAGATCTGCAGAAAGTTCTCGACGAGCCCCGGTGCGTGATCGACGGCCGCACGCAGTTCCTGGAGATCGGGCGTGTCGCGAAAGATCGGGTCCTGAAGAACGCTACGCAGTTCCGCCAGAACGTTGGAACCTGGATTCTGCACCAGTTCGCGCCAGTCAATGACGTATTTGTCGGACAGGGCCATGAGCACTTGGACCGAGAGGCTCCGCTGGTTGTTTTCCAGCAGGTTGACGTAGGCCGGGCTGACGCCGAGCACCTTTGCCATTTCGGCCTGGGTCTGCTTGTGGGCGCGCCGGAGCTGACGCAACTGCGGGCCGACGAAGGTCTTCTTCATTCCGATCTTCCGCATTTAACAATGTTACAAAACTAATGGCATGATACGCACACTTGCAACACATAAACCCGATTTTGTGTGCTCAAATCCTGCAACTGGTGTTACTGACAAGCCACGCGCAGCCACTGGCATTGACACGAGGCATTCCCATGGACGGACAATCGGGCGGCAATTGCGCGACAAACTCGTCTTTCGCATCAACGTTGACCGAAGCGGATCTCGACCCCGCCGCCGTGACCGGCCTCGACGGAAGCGCCGATGCGGAAGCCGCCGTGCGGGCCGAAGCGCCGGAGCCCTGCGGTCGTTTCCCCATCTACCCCGGCAAAGCTTGAGAGGAGCAGGTTCCATGAAAATCGGTTACAACGGACTGGCCGTTCCCGGCCCGACCAACATGCCCTTCCAGATCCGGCAGGCGATGGAAGTGGCTCTTCAGGATCATCGGGCGCCGGACTTCCCGGACTTCACCCTGCCGCTGCTTGAAGACCTCAAGGACGTCTTCAGGACCTGGGCCGGTCGCGTGTTCATTTATCCGTGCTCTGGCACGGGCGGCTGGGAAGCGGCCATCACGAACACGCTGTCTGAGGGCGACACGGTCCTGGCGTCCATCTTCGGGCAGTTCTCCCTTCTCTGGGTGGACCTGTGTCAGCGGTTCGGGCTTGACGTGGACGCCATCGATGTCGAGTGGGGCAAAGGCGTTCCGCTGGCCGAGTATCGCCGGAAGCTGGCAGCGGACACGAACCATCAGATCAAGGCCGTGCTTGTCACCCATAACGAGACCGCAACCGGCGTGACATCCGACGTAGCCGGGGTCCGCAAGATCCTGGATGATCTGGATCATCCCGCGCTGCTGTTCGTGGACGGCGTGAGTTCCATCGCCTCAATCGACTTCCGCATGGATGAATGGGGCGTGGACGTGATCGTCTCGGGCTCTCAGAAGGGCTTCATGATGCCGACCGGCCTGGCCGTGATCGGCGTCAGCCAGAAGGCCATCGACATGGGGCAGCAGGCGGGACTTCGACGCTGCTTCTTCGATTTCCAGGACATGATCAAGACCAACGACCAAGGGTACTTCCCGTACACTCCGGCGGCAACGCTCCTGCACGGTTTGCGCGCCTCGGTTGACATGCTGAATGAGGAGGGGCTGCAAAACGTCTTTGCCCGGCACCATCGTTTGGCCGGCGGAGTACGCGCTGCGGTGGAGGCTTGGGGGCTACGCACCTGCGCGCAAGGCCCCGAATGGCATTCGGACACGGTCACTGCGATTCTGGTGCCCGACCGATTTGATGCCAATGACGTCATCCAGACAGCCTATCATAGGTACAACCTGTCACTCGGCGCGGGCCTGAACAAGGTCGCGGGCAAGGTCTTCCGGATCGGCCACCTGGGCTGGCTGAACGAGATCATGGTGCTGCAGACGCTGGGCGGCGTGGAACTTGCCATGCGCGACGTAGGCATTCCGTTCGAGCCCGGCGCAGGCGTTGGGGCAGCCGTGCGCCACTTTGCCGATGACGTCGTCGCCGTCCGGGTGGCCGCGGAATGAATGGCGACGCGATGGCGTCGCCGACCTGCCCAGGGGCGGGCCTTCGGACGCGGCCGCCGCGTCCGGAGGGAAGCTGAAGGCCCGGCGCAGGGAACTGCCCGCGCACGTCACGGTCGCGAAATGCGACGAGAAAGACAATCTCGACGCGCTGCCTCCGGCGAGGGGTTGCCGCTCGACATCGTCCGGATGATTGCCTGCCGCGCCGAGGCCCGGATGATGCCCGCCGTCGCCGACGCCCAGGGCTGAAAACAGCGCGCGGCGCCCCCTCGCGTCATCCTCCGCTTTCTCCGCACCGGGGTTTGGATCCCTTCAGGTGTTTGGCGATCATCTCAATTGGCGCCGGTTCAAAGGGCACAGAGATGTTGCGGAAGCCCAGGAGTTCCCGGCCGCGCCGAGAACAGTCCGCCGGCATGGTCCGCGGCGGCAAGTTCATCGTCGCTGTGGTGCCTGCGCAACGTCGTGATGAAGAGTTCGTCGAGACCCGGCCCACCGAAGGTTACGCAGGTCGGACCCTTGGTCGGCAGATCGATCCGGGTATCGACCTTCCCGTCAGTTCCGAAGCGGACCGCACAGCCGCCCCAGACGCGCGCGCTCCAGTAGTGCCCGTCTGCATCGACTGTGCCGCCATCCGGCAAGCCTGGCGCGTCTTCGCTGCCCGCCAAGGGCGCTATCTCGCCGAAGCTCGAGAAATCGCGCCCGACGCGAAATCGTCGGATCGTGCCTACTGGCGTGTCGGCGAAGTACATAACCGATCCGTCCGGGGAGAATGCGAGCCCGTTGGAGATGGTCACATCTCCGAAGAGACGTGTGAGCGTACTGTCCTTGCCCAACCGATAGACCGCCCCCACAGGGCGGCGCTTCTCCATCTCCGGCGTTTCGTCGAAGGTGCCGAAGACGATGCCGCCATAGGGGTCGACGCAGGCATCGTTGATGCGCGTCTGCGGCAGATCAGGTTCGACATCGTGCAATCGGGTGTAGCAAGTCAGATCACCGTTCGCCAGGCAGAGCTGATCCGGGAAGCCGATAACGAAACCGTCCGCCTCGCGCGGCAGGATGAACCCCGCACGTCCGGGCAGAACGAAAGAGGTTGTGCTACGGTCGGTGTCCATGCGCCAGATGCGGCTGCCGTCGATGTCCGTCCACCACAATGCGCCGTCGCGCGGGTCCTGGAAGCAGCATTCTCCCAACGCGTTCTTGCAGTCGATGACGAGATTTGCGGATGTTGTCATAACGCTCTCCGATGGTCAGGCTTTGCGTCTCGCAATTCGGCGGCGAGAGCAACTTTGAAAAGGTGGGCGTCGTTGCCGGGAACGACGACATCGACTCCTTCTGCGGCGCGGCGCCGCGCGACCACACCGCGGGGGCAAAAAATGTCCACGCGTTTTCCCGCCGCCTTCGCTGCAACCCGGCACTGGGCTGTCGCGCCCTCCGGCTCGGTGGGGTCGGACGAGGCCGGAAGGCCGAGGTCGAGAGCGAGATCGTCAGGGCGGACGAAGATGCCGTCGGCTTCCGCCACGTGGTCCGGTCCACTGCAGAGCAGGCCGCGGCCGGGACCGAAGCTCCGCCACCCTTCGGGCGGGCAGCGGATCGGCGCCACGACGGCGCGGGCTCCGTCCGCAGAATTGACCAGGGGGCCGATCAGCCCGCAGCCGCAGGCGTCCAGTGCCGTCATCGCCGTCACCGGGTCGTTCGGCGGCAGCCGCACGACAGGCGCTGCCAGCGTGGCGGACGGGGCCTGCAACATCACGGTCATGTCGGAGACGTCCGTCACCCCATGCCGCAAATCAACAGGTGCGCAATCGACGCCGGACATGCCCGCAATCTCGGCGCTGCGGTTGTTGCCATTCGAGAGCCGGTCCGGCGCGGCAGCCCTTCCCTTCTCCCGGCATCGGCGAATCCGGTTGGGACGCAAGGTCATCCCTCCGTCGGCGCACGATGCACGACGAGATCGACATTCGATCGGCCGTCCAGCACCGCAAGCAGGTTTTCCACGGTCTTGACGCCCATGCCAATCAATGCCTCCTCGCTGAGGGCCGCGGAGTGCGGACTCAGCACAATGCGCGGCTCGCCGACTAGCGCCGAGTCCACGGAAAGCGGTTCCCGATCGAACGTGTTGAGAGCGGCGCCGTGCAGCCTCCCGTTCGCAACCGCATCCACCAGCGCCTCCTCGTCCAGCAAACCGCCGCGGCCGGCATTCACGACGATGGCGCGCGGCGGCAGCAGGGCCAATTCGCGAGCGCCCAGAATGTGGCGGGTCTGGTCGTTCAGCGGCACATGCAAGCTTGCCGCATCTGCACTTGCAAGCCCGTCTTCCAGCGATTCGACGAAGTCCACTGGAAATCTGGCCGCGTCGCGGCAGAAAGGATCGAAGACCCGAAGTTTCATGCCCAATCCCACTGCGCGACTGGCCACTTCGCGACCGATCCGGCCAAAGCCGATCAGCAGCAGGGTCTTGCCCTGAAGCTCCGCCGCCGTCGACCGGCCTCGGGCTGCGAAGTCGCCGTCGCGGACGGCGGCGTCGAGCAGTACTCCCTGGCGCGCAGAGGCAAGTATCAGGTACAAAGTGTGGGGCTGGCTGTGCCGCCAGCCGGGCAGTGTCCTGTCGAAATGGTACCCGAAATACGTCAGCACCCGCAACGGGTGTTCTCGGAAGTGGGGATCGTGGCACTCTGGCGCGCAAGCTGCTTGTAGCGCTGTGGCGTTACGCCACTGCCGGGCTGTTGCCGGAGGGAGCCGTCCTGTCACGGGACTTGAGATGAAGACACGGAACACCCCGGGCGGTTCGACAGGGCATCCGGAAGACCCGGGCAACGCGTGTGACCGTGAAAAAGCATGGTCGCCGCGAACTGCAGCACCATTCAACCAGATGTGTCCCGCCTCCCGAATCGTCGCAACGCTCCGAATTAGGCGTCGTGTTCACGGGAACGGTTGCCGGCCAGCCGAGCCGGATTAGAGTGTGGACGCATCGTTGATCACGCCGAGGGACCGTGACGTTCTGCCTGGAGCATCCCCGAGTGACGCCGAACCGTCCCGACAAAAGCACCCATGATTCGGGTCAAGGACGGACTCAGTCCCATTCGGTGGATTTCGGCGATCCCGATCCAAGTTGGCCACCTTCCCTTCCACGGCCACATCCCTTTCTCATTCCTGACTCGGTGTCTTTGCCAAGTGCTCAGCCCTGCACCGGAGTTCAGAAGGAATACCGCAACGACAACCGGAGACCGTGGCTCCGGATACGTGCCTGCGTCGGGGCGAAATCAATGGGTATCGGTTCGCGGCTGCCGTCGCGCCACGTCACTCCGCCTTCGCCTCTCCCGGTGCGGACTTCGCCGAGATCGGTGTACCGCCACGCCACGTCCAGACCAAGCCGCTCATTCAGCGGCAGCGTGACTCCAGCGGCCACCATCCAGGTCAGGTCCGTCCGGCTCCCGCTCCGCACGCTCGTCGTCGTCGCAGGGAACGTCATGCTGGTCATGCCGATCCGGTTGCGCGCGACACCAACGCCCGCCCCGACATAAGGCGTGATCGCCGCTCGTCCAAATGTCCCAATCTCGAGAAAATCGGCAAACGCCGCCAGCATTCCGGACACCGACGAGATATTTGCGGCCACAGATTGCTGCCGGTCCGGCGCGAGAAAGTTGGCACGACCCTCGAAGCTGTAATGTGGCCGGTGCTCCACCATCAACTCGTAGCGCATCGCGCTTCCGGGTGCGTAACCGAGTCCAAGTTCCAGCACAGCCGTCTCCCCGAAATCGCCGAGCGAACGACGGGGCGCACCGTCACTGTCCGTTCCGCAGCCATACAGCGCCGCCGGCACGGTGCTTGAGCAATCGATGTCGGTGAATGCCGCATCGCTGGACCAGTCGATTCCAATACCGCCCCGCAGATAGAGTTCGCCCGCGCCAGCAACTCCCGGACACAGTGGCATCGAAGCAAGTGCCGCGACAGATGCAATCCGGGAAAGCGCATCCAGGGACCTGCGAGGCATGGCCAAGAGCCCACCATGGCAGTGTCCCGGACGGACACGCACCGATGACTGTTGCACGATGCCGCGCATCCTGACTGGTGGCCGCCCTGTGGCCTGGCCTCGATCCCGCGCGTTCATGCGGTTGAACGCCATATCCGTTCAACTGAAACTGGTGCCGCACGTAGGGCAAGCAGGCGCATCACGGCCTTTGCCACGTGCACTTGCTGGACGTGTCAGCGTGGTTTGCGGGAAGGTATCGTGCCACATAAGTGCATTCGCCCGAAATATCGGCATATTTCCCGGTTCCGCCCATGATCTCGAACCGACCCTCGCCGCCACCGCCTTCCGCGATGTCGCCTTCCCTTCGACGGGCCAGAAGGTAAATCTCGTCGCCTGTGGCATCCGTGTGCGTGCAAGGGGACTCCACTTCCACGACACCGTCTCGCATTGTGCGTACGAACACGACACACCTCGAGATGCTCCTCTCGCCCTTGACAAAGGGCGGGCCACTGCTCTCCAGGATCGTGCTGGTTCCAACGAGATTTCCTGCGGTAACAGCGCCCCCCGCATGATCAATGGTGGTGTAGTCCTGAACATAGCTTTGCAAGCTGCGAAAGCTGCCCGCGTCCTGCGCGACAGCGTTGCCGTGCAAAGCAAGCAGCATCGACATCGTTGTGGCGGCTGCAAGCATGGCCTTCAATCCCGTCACGGCAGTTCCTTTCCTGTCTTTTTCGTCACCCATGTTGGCCTTTGACGTCCTAGCAGTCCGTCGTTCTCGCGTCGAGCGTGACCGAGACCCTTTGCCCCTTTGACTGTCAGACGGATCGCATTGGGGAACAAGCATGGACTCCGGACGTCCCGATGTCGCCGGAACCTGCTGCGAAGTCCCGACCACAACGGCGGGTCCCTGCCCGGCAGGAGCCTCACTCGTGCCTGGCCTGTCGTGGCGGACGGGCTTCACGTCCTCGCATGCATTTGCACCCCCGACGCATCACGCAATCGCCGCATCCGCGTCAATACTTCGAAGTGCCGACCCCCCGGCATAACGGCACGGCATCGCCGAGTCCTGCGGATACAACCATTCCGGGGTTGACGATGCACACACCGTGTCCGACACCCTCGGACATGGGAGCCGCGCGCCTGACTATCGATCTTGACGCCATATGCGCAAACTGGCGTGCACTTGATGCCCTGTCGGGCAATGACGTGGAAACGGCTGCCGTCGTCAAGGCCGACGCATACGGAATCGGAGCGCTTCGGGTCGCGAAGGCGCTGGCTGACGCAGGTGCGACAAGTCTTTTTGTCGCCCTTGCAGAGGAAGGCGTCGCGGTTCGCGGCATGCTCGGCAACCAGCCTGACATCTACGTCTTTTCCGGCCACATGGACGGCGAATCCGATGCGCTCGCTTCGGCGCGCCTGATCCCGTTGCTGAACGCGCCGGAACAGATGGCGCGCCATGCCACGAACACCCCCGCTCATCCCTTTGGCGTTCAACTCGATACAGGAATGAACCGCCTGGGCTTCGAGCCGTCCGATTGGAACGACTGCAGGGGCGAGCTCCTTGAGTCAGGGCCACTCCTCGTCATGAGCCACCTCGCCTGCGCTGACGAACCAGATCATCCAATGAATGCGCAGCAGCTAGATGCATTTCGCGGGATGACCGACGGAATTTCAGCTCGGCGCTCGCTGGCCGCCACCGGCGGGATTCTCCTCGGGCCAGAGTACCATTTCGACCTGACCCGGCCGGGCGTCGGGCTCTACGGCGGCCAGCCATTTGGCGAGGCCCGGCCAGCCATCTGTCTTGATGTGCCGGTGATCCAGACAAGGACCGTTCAGCCAGGCGAATCCGTGGGCTACGGCAATGCCTGGACCGCGGCCGTCCCGACCAAGGTTGCCACGATCTCCGCCGGATACGCCGACGGGCTCATGCGATCTGCAGCGCCCGGAGCCGTGGTTTTCGCCGGAAACACGCCCTGCCCCGTCATCGGGCGCATTTCGATGGACCTCGTCACTGTTGACGTGGGCGGACTGCAAGAGATCCCGGCACAATTGCAGGTCATTGGTCCCAATCTCTCCGTCGACACCTTCGCCGAGGCCGCCGGGACGATCGGCTACGAGGTGCTGACATCCCTTGGAGCGCGCTACGAGCGCGTATACTTGCCGCAATGAATGTCCTCGCCATCATCGGAAGGGCAGTGCTCGCCATGCTCGCTGCGGTCGGTCGGGTCACGCTGTTCGCCGCCGATACCGTCAGCCATTTGGGACGTCCTCCCTACTATCCCCGCGAGTTCGCGCAAGCTCTGGTGCAGATCGGCTACTTCTCGCTTCCGGTGGTCGGCCTGACCACCATCTTCACCGGAGGCGCCCTGGCCCTCCAGATCTATGCCGGCGGTGCGCGCTTCTCGGCCGAGGCCGTCGTGCCTCAGATCGTTGCGATCGGCATGGTGCGGGAGCTGGGGCCGGTACTTGTCGGACTCATGATCGCCGCCCGCGTCACCTCCTCGATCGCCGCCGAAATCGCGACGATGAAGGTCACGGAGCAGATCGATGCCCTGATCACCCTCTCGACCAATCCGGCCAAGTACCTGACGCTGCCGCGCGTCCTTGCCGCTACGGTCGTCATGCCGTTCCTGGTTGGCGTCGGCGACATCATCGGAATCATGGGCGGCTATCTCGTCGGCGTCGAACGGCTGGGTTTCAACGCCGGGACGTATCTCAGAAACACCATTGACTTCCTGGAGCCGCTGGACGTCGTCTCGTCGCTCACCAAGGCCGCCGTCTTCGGCTTCCTCGCCGCCCTGATGGGTTGCTATTTCGGCATGCGATCCGGCCGGGGCGCGCAGGGAGTTGGGCGGGCGACCAAGGGCGCGGTCGTTGCCGCAAGCGTGCTGATCCTCGCCGCCAACTTCGTGCTTACTGAACTGTTCTTTTCGGCATGATCGACCTCGTGGATGTACATAAGGCCTTTGGGGCGAACAGGGTTCTGACCGGAGTCAACCTGACCCTGCGGAAGGGCAGGAGCATGGTGATCATCGGCGGCTCGGGCACGGGCAAGTCGGTGCTCCTGAAATGCGTGCTGGGACTTGTTCAGCCAGACAAGGGTGCGATCAGCGTGGACGGAACCGACGTCACCAATCTCCGGCAGGGCACGCCCGAGCGGGACGCGTTCCTCGCAAGGTTCGGAATGCTCTTCCAGGGCAGCGCCCTCTTCGATTCCCTTCCGGTCTGGCAAAACGTGGCGTTCCGGCTGTTGCGCGGTTCCCTCAAGAAGCCGCGGGCCGAAGCACGCGAGATCGCGGCCGAGAAGCTCCGCCGAGTCGGGTTGTCGCCCGATGTGGCGGACCTGTTTCCGGCCGAGCTTTCGGGAGGCATGCAAAAGCGCGTCGGCCTTGCGCGCGCCATCGCCACCGAACCCGAGATCATCTTTTTCGACGAACCGACGACCGGGCTCGACCCGATCATGGCGGGCGTCATCAACGACCTGATCCGCGGGATCACAAGCGAGATGGGCTCGACTGCCATGACCATCACCCATGACATGTCAAGCGTCCGGGCGATCGCGGACGAGGTCGCAATGCTGCATGACGGCATGATCCAGTGGACCGGACCAGCCGGCGAAATGGACAACAGCGGCGACCCATGCGTCGCGCAGTTCATCTCCGGACGCGCCGAGGGACCGATCGAGACGGTTCGCTGAAGCCCTTGCCGCCGTTCGGGCCGTCGGGTCGGGCAGCAGGGGAAGCGACTTCCGCGAATCCGCGCAAGGCTTGGGGAATCGCGCACCCGTCCAATCTGCAGAATCACGTGCCAATTCCCGCGACCCAGGCGACTTTCCTGTTCGATACCGGCTTGTCTAGCCCCTGCGGCACAGGCAAGAAGGCGCCATGACGAAATCCATGCGCCTCTCCTGCGCAAATTGCGGCGCCGTGCATGCCAAGTGGTCCGGACGCTGCGACGAGTGCGGTGCCTGGAACTCGATTTCCGAGGATGCACCGCTGTCGACCGGACCTGGATCCAAGGGTCTTGGTTCCGTACGCGGCAACGTCGTTCCGCTCAGCGACCTTGCGAGCGAAGACGAGCCCCTTCCCCGCGAACTGTCGGGCATGTCCGAGCTCGACCGGGTTCTCGGCGGCGGGCTCGTTCCCGCAAGTGCCGTCCTTGTGGGCGGCGACCCGGGCATCGGCAAGTCGACACTGCTTCTGCAGGCCGCGGCGGCTTTTGCGCGAACGGGCCTGCGGGCAGTCTACATCTCGGGGGAGGAGGCTTCCAGCCAGATCAGGCTGCGGGCCAGGCGCCTTGGTCTGGCCGATGCCCCGGTGCAACTCGCCGTGGAAACCGACCTTCGGAACATCCTGACGACCCTCGAAGAAGAGAAGCCGTCGATCGCCGTCATCGATTCGATCCAGACCGTTTGGCTGGACACGGTCCAAAGCGCGCCTGGCTCGGTCTCGCAGGTGCGTGCGGCGGCACACGAGCTCACCTCCTTCGCCAAGCGCAAGGGCATCAGCGTGGTGCTTGTGGGCCATGTCACCAAGGAAGGCCAGATCGCGGGCCCGCGCGTCATCGAACACATGGTCGACACGGTGCTGTACTTCGAGGGCGAGCGCGGACACCAGTTCAGGATACTGCGCGCGGTCAAGAACAGGTTCGGGCCGGCTGACGAGATCGGGGTGTTCGAGATGACCGGCACCGGCCTGGCCGAAGTGGCGAATCCGTCCGCGTTGTTCCTTTCCGACCGCGACGCAGGCAGCCCCGGCACCACGGTCTTTGCCGGCATCGAGGGCACGCGGCCCGTCCTTTGCGAGATCCAGGCCCTGATCTCCCCAGCCCCGGCCGGAAGCGCCCGGCGCTCGGTGGTCGGCTGGGACGGTGGTCGGCTAGCCATGATCCTGGCGGTTCTTGAAGCGCGATGCGGCATCCCGTTTGCCGGGCTTGACGTGTATCTCAACGTCGCCGGCGGCCTCCGGATCACCGAACCGGCCGCAGACCTCGCCGTCGCCGCCGCGCTGCTGTCCGCACGCGAAGACGTGCACCTGCCCCCGCAAACGGTCGTCTTTGGCGAAATAAGCCTGTCGGGCATGCTGAGACCGGTCGGGCAAACCGAAGCCCGCCTGAAGGAGGCGGAAAAACTCGGCTTCGAATCCGTGATTCTGCCGGACAGGAGCAAGACCGGGACGGCGGCAGGCATGAAGGTTCAGATGATGCCAGACCTTGCCACTTTGGTTGGAGAAGTGTTTGGAGCAGGATAGACACCCGGGAAGGAGCGACAAGACATCGGCATGAACGGCTTCACCATCATTGACGGCGTCGTTGCGCTGGTCATCATCGTTTCCGCGATCCTCGCCTATTATCGGGGGTTTGTTCGGGAGACGCTGTCGATCTGCGGCTGGATACTGGCCGCCGTTCTCGCGTACCTTCTCGCTCCCACCGTCGAGCCGCTGGTCAAGGAAATCCCCGTCGTTCGCAACGTTTTGGGCAATTCCTGCGAACTCGCCCTGATTTTCGCCTTTGCCGTTGTCTTTGCAGCGTCCCTGATCGTCACGTCGATCTTTTCGCCTCTGTTTGCGGGAGCGGTCCAGCGCTCGGCGGTTGGAGGCGTCGATCAGGGAGTCGGCTTCCTGTTCGGCGTCCTGCGTGGCGCAATCCTGGTTGCCGTCGCCTTGGTCATCTATCAGCGAGTCATCGTGTCGGAACCGATTCCCGTCGTGGCTGGCAGCCGCTCGGCGGCGGTCTTTGCCGAGGTCACCGACGCGATTGACAAGCAGGTGTCCACAAATGCGATGAGCTGGATCACGCAACAATACGACCACTTGATCGAAAATTGCTCAAGAGCTGGCACAGACGTGTGAATCCGTACCATCTGACAGGCTGGTCTGCACTTCCGTTCGCTCGCGTCTCTTCCAGAGAATGGGCGAGACGCGTCCGGGAATTTGCGCCGACAGCGTTCCGACGGCAAGACAGGGACGCATTGGAACGGTGCGCTGCCTGAACGGCAGGCAATCCCGAACGGTGACGCGAAAATGCTTGCGTGACACATCCGTCCCAAGGGGGTATTAGAAGATCGCGCTGCTGCCAATTCGAGACGGGCATGTCCGAACCCATTCTGCCTCGACCCCAGACGACCCATCCGTTCGACGACGACAAACTTCGCGAAGAGTGCGGCGTGTTTGGCGTCAATGGCGTGACGGACGCCGCCAGCTTCGTGGCGCTCGGGCTGCATGCCCTGCAGCACCGCGGGCAGGAAGCTGGGGGAATCGTCTCCTATGAACCTGGCGAAGGCTTCCATTCCGCACGTCGCACGGGCCTCGTGCGCGACACGTTCACCAACCAGTCCGTGATGGACACGCTTCGCGGAGAGCTGGCGATTGGTCATGTGCGGTATTCGACTGCCGGATCCAAGGGTCCGACCGAAATCAGGGACGTCCAACCCTTCCTCGGTGAATTCTCCATGGGTGGAGCGGCCATCTCGCATAACGGCAACATCACGAATGCCGATGCGCTGCGCCGCGAGCTCATCGAGCACGGCTCGATCTTTCAGTCCAGCTCGGACAGCGAGTGCATCATTCACTTGATGGCCAGGTCGCTTCAAAAGTCAGTGCCCGAGCGGATGAAGGATGCCTTGAGGCGCGTCGAAGGCGCCTATTCGGTGGTTGCGATGACACGATCCAAGCTGATCGGTGTCCGCGATCCCTTTGGCGTTCGTCCCCTGGTGTTGGGCCGTGTCGGCGGCGGAGGCTGGGCGTTGGCTTCCGAATCCTGTGCGCTGGACATCATCGGCGCCGAATTCGTGCGCGAAATCGAGCCGGGCGAGATGGTTGTCATCGAAGACAACGACGTTGCCAGTCACATGCCGTTTGAGCGTCGCAAGTCCCGCTTCTGCATCTTCGAGCATGTCTATTTCTCCCGCCCAGACAGCCAGTTGAACGGGCGTTCTGTCTACGAGACCAGATCCGCGATCGGCGAGGAACTCGCCAAGGAAGCGCCGGTTGACGCCGATCTGGTTTCCCCCGTGCCGGACAGCGGAACGCCCGCAGCAATCGGCTATAGCCGGGAAAGCGGCATTCCCTACGCCATGGGAATCATCCGGAACCAGTACATGGGCCGGACCTTCATCGAGCCGACCGAGCAGATTCGAAACATGGGCGTGCGGCTGAAGCTCAACGTCAACCGTGCGCTCGTCGCCGGGAAACGGGTCGTGCTGGTCGACGACAGCGTCGTTCGCGGCACCACCTCGCTCAAGATCAAGGAGATGATCCTGGACGCCGGTGCAAAGGAGGTTCACTTTCGAATCGCCTCGCCGCCAACGGCGTGGCCCTGCTTTTACGGCGTGGACACGCCCAATCGGGAGAATCTCCTCGCCGCGACCATGAGCGAAGCGGAGATGTGCCGCCATCTCGGCGTCACGTCACTCAAGTTCATTTCGCTTGACGGGCTTTATCGGGCTGTTGGCGAGGTCGAGGGACGGAACTCCGAGAGCCCGCAATATTGCGATGCCTGCTTTTCGGGCGAATACCCCATTGCACCGTCCGACCAGATCGAGAAGGGATTCGCACTCAAGGCCGCCGAATGAACGTCTCGGTCCGCTCTGAGCATGGCGAGGGAACGCCTTGCATGGGCGATCTAGTGAAGACTTCGGGTTGCGTCATTCCCGCGTCATTTGAGGTCCCTCAATGCAGTCGACGCCTGCGGGCAATGTCGCTGAAGAGCGACGTTTCATTGTTGGTCAGCCTTGGAAGCCTGAACAACGCCCGGCAGATGCGGCTGTCGCCGATGCAAATCCCTTGGGCATAGCGGGCGAGACACGAGAAATTCCGCTCCGGGCAGTGGAATGGCGGCTTGGCGTAGACGACCAGACCTTCGAGCGCGCGGCGGCGGCGCCCCGGATGGCCGCCGGGCAGGAAAGGTGCGCGGTGCGTCTGGAGAACCTGTTCCCGCCTTTGGTGCGGGTGCGGGTCTTGGCGAGTTCCTCGAGCAAGCGGCACCGGAACAGGCCGTCGAGGACCTTGACCGGGGCCAAGAGCCTCGCACTTCCGGCGGTGCAGACTTTTCACCATGTTTCGAGAAACGGGACTGTCACGGCCTGCCTGCCGCCGGTGGGTCGCGCCGCAGTCGCCTTGACATTGCCGCGCCAGCCTTCAGGCGATCGCGCACCTGCCGTCGGGAGGTATTCGTCTGGGCGGTCAGGACACTGCGGGGTAAGCGTTCGGTGAAGGCGTGACGGCCTGTCCAGGCGGCATTTGACGTTTGTCTTTCCGGCATTCGATTTCCACTGGCTACAGGGCATGACATCTGCTAGCGGGAGGCATGCTGAGTCGCGGCGTCCCCATTTCTGTCCCCGTCGTGCCGCCGGTTCCGTCTGCGGATGGCGTGCACCTGTACGAGCGTGCGCGTGCGGACGCGGCGG
>JAJEAC010000092.1 GCA_022824315.1 Silicimonas sp. | reverse complement strand
ATTTATTCTTGATTTGTTCCAATGATTCGAGTATGCATGTCGCGGGGAAATGACGAAATCCAAGTCAAATCATCGCGTTGAATGACGTTAGCGTGTCAGGCTTCGTGCGATGCACGTTTCACGGCAACTTGGGCCGTTTTCGGGCGGCGGGTGCGGAAGCTGCGCTCGTTGCGGAATAAATCAAGTTTTGGCTGCAGCGCCGCTCGAGGAGATTGATCTCGAACTGTTACGCGATTTCGGACGCGACGCTCCGAGAGTTTCCTGATCGAAACGAACATCATTTCGGAGGTTCGAGAGGGTGACCGTTGCGCTTCGGCCGTCGCAGCATGGTGGAGTGGTGTCGTCGAGGGCGATCTGTGGCTCAGCCCATCGGGCACTGGGCGGGGTCCGCAAGGCCGTGGAAAGGGCGCGCCGTCACGATCCCGAAAGGTCGAAGCGCTCGAGGGACGGCCGGCCGACGCAATGTCTGGCTGCGGTGATCGCTTTCTGCCGGTCGATGCAGCTGATGCCGAGCAATGGGGCAGGATGAGCGCGATTCGATCGGCACCGGTCAATGATGCGCTCTTGTCCGCGACGGCCAAGGTCTATGACATGACCCTCGCGACGCGCAAGGTGGCGGACGTTGCGGGGTTGGACGTGGACGCCCTGAACCCGTTCGAGGCTTGAGGCAGCGCCGACTACGGAAGATGAGTTCCGCCCCCTTGATCAAGCCGTACACATCGCCATCATCCGCAGATCATACTGTTTGCGTTTCGGGCGAATATGGTATAGCGGGCGCTCATCCCAGCCGGGAGAATGATTGCCCCGGTTGTTTTTCGTCCCTCGGGGGCGGCAAGAAAATACCGGGTCTAGGATCCCGAGGAACTCGTGAGGAATTGAAATGAGCGACATTGAAGATCGCACGCGAAAGATCGTGGTCGAGCATTTGGGTGTTGAGGAGGGCAAGGTTTCGGACAGTGCTTCGTTTATCGACGATCTCGGTGCCGACAGCCTTGACACAGTGGAGCTTGTGATGGCTTTCGAGGAAGAGTTCGGAATCGAGATTCCAGACGATGCGGCCGAGGCCATCCAGACTTTTGGCGACGCCGTGAAATTCATCAAGGATGCCACTTAGCCACCCGAAGTGACGAACTCGACGTTTGGCTCCCGACGATTCGGGAGCCGTTTTCTTGAGTTGATGACGTTCCCGGTTGTCGCAACCGCAGGAGCTCTTTGTGTCTGAACGGTCGGGCACGGCTGTGGGTGCACGGAAAAAGCAGGAGGCCGTTCGCTTGCTGCTGCGGGTGCGGGGACTCCGGACAGTTCCGCGGCACCGAAAGGCATCACGCATTCAATCCATGCACGATTCACGTCTTGGCAATGCTGTCGCAGACCCGGACCGAACCCGCCGAACCCGCGACGTTCACGCCCAACCGTCGAGCGGGGCGTGTCCGCGCCCGGCCTGCGTTGTCGATTCCAGACGTGCCGGGAGCAAGCAGTCCGCAAGGTCGATTGCGAAGGATTGGGGCCGCATGTATGTCTCAATCCGAAAGTAGCGAAGTGGGGATCTGGCATGCGTCGGGTAGTTGTTACGGGTATGGGAATTGTATCACCGTTGGCGTGCGGAATAGAGGAGACGTGGTCCCGTCTTCTGGCCGGCCAATCTGCCGCGGGCCCCATTTCAAGATTTGATGCGCAGCACCTCGCGACCAACTATGCATGCGAAATTCCAAGGGGTGACGGCAAGGACGGTACGTTCAACCCGGACGATTGGCTGGAGCGCCGGGAGCAGCGCAAGGTCGATGAATTCATTGTCTACGGAATAGCCGCGGCCGAACAAGCGGTTAGGGATTCTGGTTGGGAACCTACGGATACTCGTGACCTGGAACGAACCGGCGTGATGATCGGCTCAGGGATAGGCGGTCTCCAGTCAATTGCCGAAACGGCCGTCATCCTAAAGGAACGGGGACCGCGAAGGGTGTCGCCGTTCTTCATTCCCGGTGCGTTGATAAACCTGGTTTCGGGGCATGTCTCGATCCGGTTCGGATTCAAGGGGCCAAATCATTCCGTCGTGACGGCTTGTTCGACCGGTGCTCACGCAATTGGCGACTCGGCGCGACTGATCATGCGTGGGGACGCAGACGTGATGGTGGCAGGCGGGACGGAAAGCCCGATCTGCGAAATCGGCATTGCCGGCTTCAATGCATGCAAGGCTCTTTCCACGAAGTGGGGACACGAGCCGGAGAAGGCCAGCCGTCCCTACGACGCTGACCGGGACGGGTTTGTCATGGGTGAAGGCGCAGGCGTGGTGGTGCTCGAAGAACTCGAGCATGCCAAGGCGCGTGGCGCAAAGATGTATGCGGAAGTCCTGGGTTATGGCCTCTCGGGCGATGCGTTCCACATAACGGCTCCTTCCGAGGACGGAGATGGCGGTGAGCGGGCCATGAGGAACGCGCTGAATTCGGCGAACCTGCAGGCCGGCGACGTTCACTACATAAATGCGCATGGCACCTCGACCATGGCAGACACGATCGAGCTTGCCGCCGTCGAACGCGTGATGAGTGACGCCGCTCGCGGGGCCACGATGACATCGACGAAGTCCTCGATTGGCCACCTGCTGGGCGCGGCAGGTGCCGTGGAGGCGGTGTTCTGCATCCTGGCGCTGCGCGATCAGGTTGCGCCGCCGAGCATCAACCTGGACAATCCGGACGTCGAGCCGATGCTCGATCTCGCACCCAATGCGAAGCGTGAGCGGGAGATCGGCGTTGCGTTATCGAACAGTTTCGGATTCGGCGGCACCAACGCCTCGTTGGTATTGGGGCGGATTGATCGCTGATGTTGCGGAGCATCGCCTCCAACTTCCTGACGTTTCTGCTTGTCGCTCTCGTGCTGGTTGCGGCGCTCATCGCCTGGGGGCAGGGCAAGTTCGTCGGTCAGGGTCCCTCGGCCAATGCGGTTTGCCTGAAGGTTCCACGTGGTGGATCGATGGCCGGTCTGGCTGAGGAACTGCAGGCGAAGGGCGCGATTTCCAATGCGATGATCTTCCGGCTCGGTGCCGAGTATACGGGACGTGCAGAACACGTGAAGGCAGGGTCGTTCCTGATCCCGGAAGGCGCGTCCATGCAGGACATCGTGGCGGAAGTCACTGGCAACGGACAGTCAACCTGCGGCGTTGACGTCGTCTACCGGATCTCGGTCGGCGGGCAGTATGTTCGCGTGCGCGAGTTGAACGTGGCGACCGGCGAATTTGCGGTCACGGCGGAATTCGATCCGGCGTCAGAGTCCGATGTCCCGGCGGCCTACACGGCAGCCCTGAACGACGTGGCGACCAGGTTTCGCATAGTGGTGGCGGAAGGCGTGACCAGTTGGCAGGTCGTCGAAGCCTTGAAGGCCAGCGACCTGCTGGAGGGCGAGGTCGGCGAGGAGCCCGAAGAAGGATCTCTGGCGCCGGACGGGTACGAAATAGTTCCGGGAGCCGACCGTCGGACCGTCCTCGACAAGATGCGCGCGAAGCAGAAGGAGCGCCTTGATGCGGCTTGGCTATCCAAGTCCGAGCATGCGCCGGTCGAGACGCCCGAGGAGGCGCTGATTCTTGCCTCGATCATCGAGAAGGAGACCGGCCGTGCGGACGAGCGCCCGCTGGTCGCAAGCGTGTTTGCAAATCGGCTTAGGAAGGGAATCAGGCTGCAGACCGACCCGACGGTCATCTACGGGATCACCGAAGGCCGTGGTGTTCTTGGACGCGGGCTCAGGCAAAGCGAGCTGCGTCGCGAGACTCCCTGGAACACCTACTTGATCGAAGGATTGCCGCCGACACCGATCGCGAATCCCGGCAAGGCGGCCATCGAAGCCGCACTGTCGCCTGCAAAGTCGGACTTCCTGTTCTTTGTCGCGGATGGCACGGGCGGGCATGCTTTTGCCGAAACGCTTCGCGAGCATAACGCGAATGTTGCCCGCTGGCGAAAATTCCAGGCCGAGCAGGCCAAGCAGGCCGATCAATAGCCGATTTCGGGTTCCCGGCTGCCGGATGGATGCGGCGAGCGTTCGGAAACCCGGCTTCGCTCCGGCCGCTTCGCTTGTTCGTCTTTCAGGATGAATGACGGACGCGACAGGCTCTGTTACGCGCCGCTTCACGCACCGGTCGCGCAGGAAACGCAAGTCGGGACCGACGGGTCGAGATCGAGACGCTCTTGAGCGATGTCCTCGCCACAGTTCTGGCAGAATCCGAATTCGCCTTCGTCAATTCGTCGAAGGGCAGCATCGATTCTTGCGCCGCGCGCCGCGCGTCGACGCATTGTTGCGTGCGCCATGGCCTGGCGCTGCATGGCGTCCATGCGACTGAGCCGACCAACCGACTGCTGGTCCAGCGTGACCGTGTCACGATCCTCGGCTGAGGCAGCGTCTTCGTTGGCAAGCTGCGTGCGTTCCGCCAATAGGGCGTCGCGATAAGCCTTTAAGTCCAAACCGTTCAGTGGTATTTTCCCATCGCTGATCAACTGTTTCCTGGTGCGACATCCTATCTGATTCAGGGTCGCCGGGCCAGCGGAGGAGTCCATCATGGCAAAGGACAAGCCGCAGATTTCATCACTTGATCCGGTCTGGGACCGAATCAAGGAGGATGCGCATGCCGCGATTGCCGCTGAACCGCTGATCGGTGGCATGGTACATGCGACCATTCTGCATCACGGTTCGCTCGAAAGCGCGCTGGCCTATCGCTTCGCGTTCAAGCTCTCCTCGTCGGAAATGACCGGACAGCTCATGCGCGAGATTTCGGAGGAGGCCTATTCCGAGGATCCGTCTTTGGGCGAGGCCGCTCGCGCCGATCTCGTCGCGATCTACGAGCGCGACCCCGCTTGCCACCGGCTGATGCAGCCGCTTCTCTTCTTCAAGGGTTTCCAGGCCGTCCAAGCCTATCGAATTGGACACTGGCTGTGGGCACGCTCACGCAAGGACCTGGCCTATTTCATCCAGGCCCGCGTGAGCGAGATCTTTGGAATAGACATTCACCCGAGTGCCAAGATCGGCAAGGGGCTGATGATCGACCATGCACATTCCATCGTGATCGGCGAGACGGCAGCCGTCGGTGACAATGTATCCATGCTTCATTCGGTCACGTTGGGCGGCACCGGAAAGGAGGACGACGATCGGCATCCGAAGATAGGTGACGGCGTCCTGATCGGGGCTGGCGCCAAGGTTCTGGGCAACATTCGGGTTGGCGATTGCAGCCGGATTGCGGCCGGTTCCGTGGTTTTGCAGGAAGTGCCGCCTTGCAAGACGGTGGCAGGCGTGCCGGCCAAGATCGTCGGAGAGGCCGGGTGTGACCAGCCAGCCCTGACCATGGACCAGATCCTGAACGGATTCGTCGCTGACTGAACTTTCGCGGTGTGGGACCTGGCGGAAGCCGTGGCGTCCAGGGTTACGCCAGCATGCCGATCGGGTTCTCGAGATTCGTCTTCACCGCCGACAGGAACTCAGCGCCGAGAGCGCCATCGATGACCCTGTGATCGACAGAGAGCGTGACCGACATGACGGTGGCAACGGCAAGCTCGCCGTCATCGTTGACGACAGGCGCTTTCTCGCCAGCCCCGACAGCCAGGATCGATCCATGCGGCGGATTGATGACGGCGTCGAAGTTCTTGATGCCGAACATGCCCAGATTGGAGATCGCGAAACTGCCCCCCTGGTACTGGTGCGGCGCTAGCTTGCGGTCGCGTGCGAGTGCCGCCAGTTCCTTCATTTCTGTGGACAGGGTCGAGAGCGTCTTCAGGTGCGCGTCCCGGAGAACCGGCGTGAACAGGCCGCCTTCAACGGCCACGGCGACGGCAACGTCAGATGGCTTGAGCTTGATGATCCGGTCTCCGGCCCAGACTGCATTGGCTTCAGGTACCGTCTGGAGGGCCAGGGCGCAGGCCTTGATGATGAAGTCATTGACGCTGAGCTTGACGCCACGGGCCTCAAGTTGCCTGTTCGCCTGCGAACGGAACCCGAGGAGGTCGTCCAGCCTGATGTCCCGGCGAAGGTAGAAATGCGGGATCGTCTGCTTCGCTTCGCCCAGGCGCGCCGCAATGATCTTGCGCATTCCGTCGAGCGGAACCTCCTCGAACTCCCGATCCTCGAACATCGCCTTGATCGCTTCGCCTCCGGGCGCGTCTGGCACAGGCGCGGCTGGAGGAGCCACGGGCAGGGCTGGCGCGCTTTCGACATCGGCCTTGACGATCCGGCCCTTGGGGCCCGACCCCTTAACCTGGCTCAGGTCAATTCCCCTGTCGGCTGCAATGCGCCGGGCGAGCGGAGATGCGAATACGCGATTGCCCTCAGGGCTAATGGGAGAAACCGCGGGCGGTACGCTCGTGGCTGGTGCCGGTTCCGCAGCTGCGGGGGCAGGGGGCATGACCTCGGCAACCGATTCCGGAGGAGCGGTGCCGGCGACTGCAACTGCGGAACCGATGTCGGCCTCGCTTTCGCCCTCGGCGAGAATGACGGCAATGGGTGAATTGACCTTTACGCTCTCGGTTCCTTCAGGGATGAGAATCCGTCCGATCGTTCCTTCGTCAACGGCCTCGAACTCCATGGTTGCCTTGTCGGTTTCGATCTCGGCGAGCAAGTCACCGGCGGACACGGCGTCGCCTTCCTTGACCAGCCATTTTGCCAGCGTGCCTTCTTCCATGGTCGGCGAGAGAGCCGGCATCAGGATTTCAGTGGGCATCCTTCGCTCTCCTTACCTGTAGGTTACGGCCCGGACGGCATCGATCACTTCCTTGACCGACGTCAGGGCGAGTCTTTCGAGATTGGCCGCATACGGCATCGGCACGTCCTTGCCGGTACATTTGAGAACCGGCGCGTCAAGATAGTCGAACGCTTCGCGCATGATTTCCGAGCCGATATGATCGGACATCGAGGCAACCGGCCAGGCTTCCTCGACCGTCACGCAACGATTTGTCTTCTTTACGCTTTCAATCACAGTTTCCATGTCGAGCGGGCGCAGGGTCCTGATGTCGATGATTTCAGCCGAGATTCCGTCCATTGCCAGTTCATCTGCAGCCTCGAGAGTATGGCTCATTCCGATTCCCCAGGACACGAGAGTGACGTCCGAGCCTTCCCGCCAGACGCGGGCCTTGCCGAAGGGGATCGTGAAGTCATCGAGTTTCGGCACATCGAAAGCGCGCCCGTAGAGGATCTCGTTCTCGAGAAACACGACCGGGTTCGGATCGCGAATGGCTGTCTTGAGAAGGCCCTTTGCGTCAGCAGCAGAGAATGGCTGCGCGACCTTGAGCCCGGGCACGGAGGCGTACCAAGCGGCATAGTCCTGGGAGTGCTGGGCGGCTACGCGAGCCGCCGCTCCGTTGGGCCCCCGGAACACGATCGGCGATCCCATCTGGCCACCGGACATGTAGAGTGTCTTGGCGGCGGAGTTGATGATGTGGTCGATCGCCTGCATGGCGAAATTCCAGGTCATGAACTCCACGATGGGCTTGAGGCCGCCCCAGCTCGCTCCGACACCCAGGCCTGCGAAGCCATGCTCGGTAATCGGCGTATCGATCACGCGTCGTGCGCCGAATTCCTCGAGAATGCCTTGGGTGATCTTGTAGGCTCCCTGGTATTCCGCAACCTCCTCACCCATGATGAAGACGGTGTCGTCGGCCCGCATCTCTTCTGCAATGGCATCGCGAAGGGCGTCTCGCACCGTCGTCGAGACCATTTCCGTGCCTTCAGGATAGTCAGGCGCACGGTCGACTGTGGGCTGGGCCGGGGGTCCGTCGACCACGACTTCGGGCGTCGAAGGGATCTCCTCCGCTTCCTGGGCCGCCACCGGAGCGGCGGGCGCCTCGATATCGCTCGCGCTTTCGCCCTCTTCGACAATGACCGCGATCGGCGTGTTGACCTTGACGGCTTCGGTACCTTCGGCGACGAGAATCCTGCCCACGACGCCATCGTCGGCGGCTTCGAACTCCATCGTCGCCTTGTCAGTCTCGATTTCCGCCATGATGTCGCCGGCCGAAACGCTGTCGCCTTCCTTCACCAGCCACTTTGCCAGCGTGCCCTCCTCCATGGTGGGCGAGAGGGCCGGCATGAGAATTTCTGTTGCCACGTCTTGCTCCTCTCTCAGGCGCTTACGGTTATGTCTGTCCAGAGTTCCGCGGGGTCGGGCTCCGGGCTTTCCCTGGCGAAATCGGCCGAGGCGTTGACGATGTCCTTGATGTCCTTGTCGATCGCCTTCAATTCGGCTTCCGTGGCGCCGGCGTCAAGAAGGCGTCCGCGGACCTGTTCGATCGCGTCGCGCTCCTCGCGGATCTTTTGCACCTCGTCACGAGTCCTGTACTTTGCCGGGTCCGACATCGAGTGCCCGCGATAGCGGTATGTCATGATCTCAAGGATGTAGGGGCCTTTTCCATCCCGGCAGTGCTTGACGGCTTTCTGGCCAGCGGCGCGCACGGCCAGCACGTCCATCCCGTCCACCTGCTCCCCCGGAATCGAGAAGGCGGTGCCCCGCTCCCAGAAGGAGGAAGACTTGGTGGCACGCTTGACGCTCGTGCCCATGGCGTACTGGTTGTTTTCGATCACGAAGATCACGGGCAGCTTCCAGAGCTCTGCCATGTTGTAGGTCTCGTAGACCTGGCCCTGGTTGGCCGCACCATCGCCGAAATACGTGAACGTGACGTTCCTGTTGCCCTTGTACATGTCGGAGAACGCAAGACCCGCACCGAGGGGCACGTTGGCTCCGACGATGCCGTGACCGCCGTAGAAATCCCGCTCTTTCGAGAACATGTGCATGGAGCCACCCTTGCCCTTGGAATATCCCCCGATACGCCCGGTCAACTCCGCCATGACACCGTTTGCGTCCATGCCGCAGACGAGCATGTGGCCGTGGTCGCGATAGGTGGTTATTCGCTTGTCGCCGTCCATGGCAACGGATTCAAGGCCGACAACGACGGCTTCCTGTCCGATGTAGAGGTGGCAGAATCCTCCGATCAGGCCCATGCCATAGAGCTGTCCCGCCTTTTCCTCGAACCGCCTGATCAGGAGCATGTCCCTGTAATACTTGAGCAGTTCCTTCTTCGGGGCGGTCAGTTTCTTCGTTGCTCGTCGAGCAGCCATGGGTGTGATCCTTCGTGTTCGGGAGCAGATTGTTCAACGTTAAACAATCTCATACACCAGCCATTTCCGAATTGCACGGGCAAAAGTTGCAGATGCATGCAGTGCGGCCATGCAGCGGCTGCAAGTTTCGCGCGGGCTGGAGTCAGTTCAGGATGATCTCGTCGGGGCGGATCAGGCCCAGGACGTCGCGAGCCTGACTGTCGAGCAGATCCAGGTCAAGATGGGTGCCCGAAAGCCGCCGGGTCTTGTTT
Source organism: Silicimonas sp. (assembly GCA_022824315.1). Classification (GTDB taxonomy): domain Bacteria; phylum Pseudomonadota; class Alphaproteobacteria; order Rhodobacterales; family Rhodobacteraceae; genus JAJEFO01. The sequence goes on along the minus strand of JAJEAC010000092.1, from coordinate 1,162 downwards.
TCCAGTGCCGAAACTTCTGTCTTCAGCCGGTCACGTTCGCTCTCAAGCGTGATCAGTTCGGCCTCGATCTGTATTCGACGAAACAGGCCGAAGTCGCCTTGCACGCTGGCAAACACGAAATAGGCTGCAAGCAGGAACATGACCGTGAAGTAGGCGAAATCGCCGACGCCGGTTCGCATGCTGGTACGCATCACTGCCTCTTCGCTGCCATCTTTGTGGCTTCCCGCAGTCTGGCGCATCTGACGCGCGATCGCAAAGACTTTCTGCATGGTGTGGCGGACGACCGGTGAAGGCAAACTGTCTCGCTGCGCAGCCCGGGTCAGGTTCAGGGACCTGCCTTACGGACGTTTGGGCCATGCTTCCGGCGCGCAATCGGTTCTTTTCGTGACACGGCTGACCTGTGTCCCCGCCGTGCCCTGGATCCCAAGGGTCTGCGGAACTCCCGCGGCCGGCTGAGTCGACGCGCAGTTGGCGCATGTCTTGGCGGCGGCCGGTACCGACACGGTGATCGGGCACCGCACGCGCTCGATGGATCCTCTTGAACTGAGAGGTGCATCGCCGGGCCCGGCGCGGGATCACCCGCGTCCGACCATCGCGAAGCCTGCGGCATCATCGGGTGAGCATGGGCTGCTGGCGTCCGACACCGACGGTGGCCGCGAATCGAAGCATTCCTCTCCGCCCCGCTTGGTGGCGGATCAGTTATTCGTTCAGGATTGATTCTTTGGGCGCCTTCGTGACATTCGACAGTAAAGTCACGAAGGACCAAGACACGATCATCATGCATATGCTGCTCGAATTTCTGGGACTTGTGGCGATTTTGGGGCTCCTGCCCGCTTCGGCCATGGCACAGGCGCCCGTCGGCACGGAAACCGGGTTCGTGCTCAACACGTTCGCATTTCTCATCTGGGGCGCACTGGTCATGTGGATGTGCGCCGGATTCACGATGCTTGAAGCCGGATCGGTGCGCAAGAAGAACACCTCCGTCATCTGCATGAAGAACATCGGCCTCTACTCGATCACCGGGCTGGCCTACTACGTCATCGGCTACAACATCATGTATGTCGACGTTGACGGCGGGTTCTTCGGCTCGCTGTCGCTGTTCCGCGGCAACTCCGCCAGCGAGGTCGCGCTCCTGAGCGCCGCGCCGGAGGCGATCGACCAG
>JAJEAC010000064.1 GCA_022824315.1 Silicimonas sp. | reverse complement strand
GGGGCGCCGAAATCTCGTCGGCGTGGCAACGCGGCGGGCGTCGACGAACCGAGCATTCGGCAGGAATTGGCTGCTGTGCACCACGGTGGTCGCCGTCGCCGAGGTCTGGCGCGCGCCGTTCGCGCATTCCCGGAGGCCGCGCTTTGGATCGGTATCATGCCGCTCTCCCACTTCAGCATTTGACTGATGCTTGGCGGCAAACGCAGGCCAGCTGTCGCAAGAGGTCGCCAGTTCCAGAAGGTGGGATTCTTCGTGGCGGCTTTCCGTTGTTCGCGCAACGCGATAGGTCGAGCCCATGACTGAGGCTGTTGGCGAACGGATCGCAAAGGTTTTGGCCCGCCACGGCGTCGCGTCCCGCCGCGAGGCCGAACGGATGATCGTGGCGCGCCGTGTGGCCGTGAATGGCAAGTCCATTGAAAGCCCCGCACTCAATGTTCGCGAGACCGACAGCATCACGGTTGATGGAAAGGCGCTCGGCAGCCGAGAGCCGACGCGCGTCTGGCTCTACAACAAGCCCAGGGGTTTGGTGACATCGACCCGTGACGAGAAAGGACGGCCAACTGTCTTCGACAGTTTGCCCGACACTCTTCCCCGTGTCGTGTCGATCGGGCGCCTTGACATTGATTCCGAAGGATTGCTGCTCTTGACGAATGACGGGGGGATCAAGCGTCGACTTGAATTGCCGTCGACTGGGTGGGTCCGCAAGTATCGGGTTCGCCTGCACGGATGGCCGGACAAGAACAGCTTTGCGCCGCTCGCGAAGGGCATTGACGTCGACGGCGAGCGCTTTCGTCCCATGAGCGTGACTCTTGACCGCCAGCAGGGAGGGAATGCCTGGGTGACCGTTGCCCTTCGTGAAGGACGGAACCGCGAGATCAGGCGGGCGATGGAAGCCGTCGGGTTTTCCGTCAATCGCCTGATCCGGGTTGGCTACGGCCCGTTCAGGCTGGGCAAGTTGCCACCGGGTGAGGTGACGGAGGTGCGGCCGCGTGTGCTTCGCGATCAGTTGGGAGTTGATGGGGCTGGCAAGGTCAGTGATTCGGACTCGCGCAAGCGCAAAGTGCCCCGTCGCAGTCGCCGGGGCAATATGCGGACCGGTGATTCGGGTGATGCATGAGGCCTCGAGCTCGCTGCGCGAACAAGGCCAAACACGGGCCGTATCCTTTTGGCTTCACATGCGGCGATTGCGAGCCCGGATCGAGGTGGTGAAGGTCAAGTGCGGGGTTTCGCCGCCGCGACAGGACGGGTCGCGCGGCGGCAGAGGCTTGCCGCACCTTGCAGTGGTGGAAGCCGACCTCAGAGACCCCGACAAGTTCGTTCTTTGCGGCAGCTTCGCCGACCGCGCGGCACTGGGCGAAGCTCAGTGTTCCGGCTTGGGGGCAGGGCTTGCGGGCGAGAAGACGTGAAGGTTCGTCAGATCGACCAGCACGCCGACCGCTTGCCGTTCGCTCAAGCCGAGTTTGCCGCCTGTACGTACCGTGATCGGTTTTTCGAGAAACGGAGCGCGCAGGTAAACGAGGCTCTCGGCGCCCAACCGCTCGACCAGTTCGATCTCAGCGTCAAACGTGCCGTCTCCGGACTCGACGAGAGCGAGGTGCTCAGGCCGGATGCCAAGCAAGGCGTCGCCGGAGACCTCATGCGGTCGGGCCGGGCTGATGGTCGCCGGGCCAAACCGCGCAGCGCCATCCGTGTCGACACGGCAGCGGATGAAATTCATCGAAGGCGCTCCAACGAAGCCCGCGACAAAGGTGTTCGCCGGGTTTTCGTAAATGTCCATCGGAGTGCCGACCTGTTCGATTCGTCCTCCGTTCAGCACGACAATCCGATCCGCCAACGTCATCGCCTCGATCTGGTCATGTGTCACGTAGATCATCGTCACGTCACCCAGTTCCCTGTGCAGTCGCGCGATTTCCAGCCGCATGCTCACACGCAGCGCGGCGTCGAGATTCGACAGGGGCTCGTCAAAGAGGAAGACCTTGGGGTTCCGAATGATGGAGCGGCCGATGGCGACCCGCTGGCGTTGCCCCCCTGACAGTTGTCGAGGCGTGCGGTCGAGAAGCGAGTCGAGCTGGAGGGTTTTCGCCACCTCCGTGACGCGACGGGTGATTTCCGCTTTCGGAGTCTTTGCCAGACTTAGCCCGAAGCCGATGTTCTCCGCCACGGTCAGGTGCGGAAACAACGCGTAGGACTGAAACACCATGGCAAGCTGGCGCTTGGACGGAGGTGTTCGGGTCATGTCCTTGCCGTCAAACAGGATCTGCCCGGAGGAAACGGATTCAAGCCCTGAAATCAGTCTCAGGATGGTGGACTTTCCGCATCCGGACGGCCCGACGAAGACCACGAATTCGCCTTTGTCTATGCTCAGGTCCACGCCCCGGATCACTTCGGTTGCGCCGAAGGACTTGCGGATGTTTCTCAGTTCAACCTGCGCCATGTCCTATCCCTTTATCGCGCCCATGGTCATTCCCTTGATGAAATACCGCTGGAAAAAGAGAAAGATGACGAGCGTAGGAAGGCTTGCAACCAGGGACAGCGCGCCCTGAACGCCCCAGGCCACCGTGTACTGTCCCCGCAGGTTCACTATGCCGATCATGATGGTGCGCTTGTCATCCGACTGGGTGAAAATCAGCGGCCAGAGGAAATCGTTCCAGATCCAGGTGAACTGCAGGGTCGCCAGGACGGCGAGCGCCGGAAGGCTGAGCGGCAGCGAAACCCGGGTCAGTACCTGCCATTCGTTGGCCCCCTCGATGAGTGCCGCTTCCCGAAGCGCGTTCGGCACGGCAGCGAAGAAATTGCGCATCAACAGCGTGCAGATCGGGATTCCCAGCGCTGTATGGACCAGGATGATCGGCCAGAGCGTATCGATCAGTCCGAGCCCGTTGAAGAGCCTGAACAGCGGAACCAGGATGACCTGGGGCGGAAAGAACATGCCCGAGACCACGATGAGAAACAGAATGTTGCTGCCGCGGAAGGGCAGCTTGGCGAACACGTGACCTGCCAGTACGCCAAGCGCGATGGAGGCGAAGGTGGCCGGCACCGTGACAAGGAGCGTGTTGAGGAAATACCGGTGCACCGCCGGGTTGGAGAGCACCTCGACGTAGTTCTCGAGATAGACCCGCTCCGGAACCGACCAGAGATCTCCAAGCGCTATGGCGCGGGTGGTCTTCACCGACGACAGGAGCACGCCTGCCGTAGGGGCGAGAAACAGCGCCGCGAGAATGCAGAGCGCCACGAACACCGTGGCCGGCCATGGATTGAAGCGGGCCGGCACCGACGCGGCGACATCAGCCATAGATCTCGTCCACTTTCCTCAGCTGCCGGAAATAAACGCCGATGATGGTGAGTGCGATCAGGAAGAGCACCACCGAAATCGCGCTTCCGTATCCCATCAGGTATTTCTTGAAGCTCTCGTTGTACATGTGCATGGCAAGCGTGTCAGAGGAATTGAACGGTCCTCCACCGGTCATGATGTAGAGTATGTCGAAGCCCTTGAGCGAATTGATCATCGAGAGCGCCACGACGACAACGGTGGACGGGGTCAGCAGCGGGATCACGACGCGCCGGATGCGCTGCCACGCGGTGGCTCCCTCGATTTCGCAGACTTCGAGCATTTCCGAAGGGATCGAGGTGAGACCGGCCAGGTAGATGACCATGGAGAGACCCGTCTGCTGCCATGACCAGGCGACTATCACGGCAAAGAGCGCGCTGTCGGGCCGTGCCAGCCAAGCGTAGTTGAAGTCCGGATTGCCCGCCAGTTTCACGAATGTGTTCAGCAGGCCCCAATCCGGCTGGTAGATCCATATCCAGATCTGGCCCACGACGATGGCGGAGAGGCAGATGGGCAGGTAGAAGACGGTCTTGAAGATCCGTGCGCCCCGCACCTGCCGATCGAGCAGCAGTGCCAGGAATAGGCCCGTCAGCGTTGGCAGGACGAGCGCCGCCGCCATCCAGATGGTCGTGTTGACGATGGCGTTGAAGAACAGTCGGTCCGTCCAGATCTTGGCGAAATTCCGCAGGCCAAGGAACTCGTAGTCACGGTTGAACCCGTTCCAGTTCGTGAAGCTGTAGTAGAAGGAACTCAGAAGCGGCCAGATCACCAGAACCGAAAACACGAGGATCGGCAGCGCAAGCAGCAAGACCCGCCAGAGACGGTTCTGTGACTCCATCAATTTCTCCGGTCAGTGCGCCGGGCGGGATGCTGTTCCGCCCGGCGCATGTCGGTCTACTGCTCGAAGGCCGATTTGGCGTCCGTCGCCACCTGCGCCAGGATTTCGCCCAGTTTGGACGGATCGTCCATGAAACGCGAGAACATTGACAAGCCGACTTCCGCGACGGGCGGAGGCGTTGCCAGATCGTAGTTGAAGGCAAAGACCTCGGACGCCGCAACCGTCTCGAAAGCTCTCAGCATCACGGAATTGTAGTTCGACGGATCGACATTGACATTCGCCGAAAGCGCCCCCTGCGCCTTGCTCCACGCGGCCTGGACGTCGGCGTTCGACACCATGAATTCAAGGAAGGCCTTGGCACCGTCCACGTTTGCGGCGTTGGCCGCCATGACCAGGCCGTCGACAGGTCCGACGGAGGCTTCGGCCACGCCTTCGGAGATGCTTGGGAACGGGAAGAAGTCGTAATCCTCACCCGGCACCAGACCCAGGCCATTCCAGTATCCGGTTATCCACGTTCCCATGAGCGTCATGGCAGCGTCGCCACGCGCGACCTTGTCTGACGCGTCGGTCCAGGAATCGGCATTGGCGTTTTCGGTGAAATAGCCGGCGTCCACGAGATCCTTCCACATGCCCATGGCGGCGTGGACCTCGGGATCGTCGTAGGACGCGTCGCCTGCCATCAGCCGGGCACGGTAGTCCGGTCCGGCGGTCCGCAGCAGGAGATAGTCGAACCAGAACTGTGCGGGCCAGCGGTTCATGGAGCCAAGCGCGATCGGCGTGACGCCATTGGCGTTCAGCGTCTCGCATAGCGCAACGAAGCCTTCCCAGTCCGTTGGCAGTTCATCGATTCCCGCGTCGGCGAAGACGGCCTTGTTATAGAAGACGCCGGAATAGTGATAGTTGAACGGCACGAGATAGCGGCTGCCGTTGTACATCGTTGCGCTGTCGGCGACGGATTTCGCAACGACGCTGTCGAGACCGGCGTTATCCCACATGTCGTCGATCGGGTGAAGCGCATTGGAATCCACGATGAACTGAACGCGCGCGCCGGCCCAGTAGCTGAAGACGTCCGGCAGGCTGTTGCCTGATGCCCGCACCAGAATGTCGGTCTTGAAGTCCTCATGTCCGACGGGGCTGTCCTTGAGCGCGTAGTCAGTGGCCGCTTCGAAGCGGTCAATCTGTTCCTGGAATGCCTTGAGACCGAGCTCTCCGGTGAAGTAGTGGCTGATTGTCACCTCGTGGCCGTCGGCGAACGCCAGAGTGGCGGCGGTCACGAGCGGTGCGGCGATGGCGGTGCCGAGAGATCCCCGGCGCAAAATGCAGGTCATGAGATTGTTCTCCCTCCCGTTTCTTGGGGCTACGCACCTTGTGCGGTGCGCAGACAAGTATGCAGGCTTTTCTCTCTAGGTCAACAAAATGGATTGCATACGGCAAGAAAATCTGGCTTTTTGCAAGATAAAGGGGGATCATCCAAAAAAGTTTCCTTATGTTTAACAAATCGTGCGTAATGTGCGAACCTGTGCCGTGAAAGCCCCTTTCAGACTGGAAGGTGAACCGTGCGACTGTTGCAATCCTTGATGCGGGGCCTCAAGGCGCTCGACATTCTCACTGCTTCGACCGAACCGATGCGGCTGACGAGGATCGCGGAGGAGCTTGGTGTCGAGAAATCCAACGCTTCCCACATTCTGAAGTCCCTTGTCGCCGCAGGATACGCCGTACAGGACGACTCGCGGCGGTACCGCGCCGCGCGGGATCCGGAGTCTCGGAGAGAAGGCCATAGCCTGAGCGAGGTTGTTGCCTGCAAGGAGCTCTGTCGACCGATTCTGCAGCGGCTGGTCGAGGTGACCGGCGAATGTGCGCATCTCGCCGTCCTGGTGGATGAACGCGTGTGGTATGTCGACAAGGTCGATTCAACGCTCCCGCTCAAGGTCGACCATCCGATCGGCTCGCTCGCGCCCTTGCACTGCACGGCGCTTGGCAAGGCGTTTCTTGCATTTGGCGGTGCTGAAATTCCGGCGGCACTGCCGCCCCATACCGCCCGGACAATTGTCGACCGCCACGTGCTGCATGGTGATCTCGAGAAGGCGCGCATCCAGGGGTTCGCCGTGGATGACGGTGAATTTGCCGAGGGAATCCGTTGCGTCGCGCGACCGGTATTCGATTCCAGGGACAGGATGATCGCCGCGCTGGGCATATCCGGCCCGTCGGTGCGAATCGGGGATTCGCGCATGGCGGAGCTGGGGCAGCTCGTACGCAAAGCCGGAAATCCGTTTCTGAAGGACAGGCCCTGACCATGACGAGCAAGCCAATCCGAGTCGCCCTCGTCGGGACCGGCCGCATATCCGATCTGCACGCCATCGAGTATCTGCAGAACCCGGCGGCGCGGATCACCGCGCTCTGCGACCGCAACCCCGACCTGGCAAAGGAGCGGGCGCATGCGTGGGGTTGTGGAGATGTCCACATCGACGACGACCTGGATCGGCTGCTGGCACGCGATGACATCGACTTGGTGGAACTGCTTCTGCCGCACCATCTGCACCTGGAGACGGCGCTGAAGGCCATCAATGCCGGGAAGATCGTTTCGTTGCAGAAACCGATGTGCATCTCCATCGAGGAAGCCGACAAGCTTGTCGCTGCGGCGGAGGCGTCGGAGCGACCTTTCAAGGTGTTCGAGAACTTCGTTTTCCATCCCCCGGTGATGAAGGCCCGCGCCCTGATCGAGGAAGGCGCCATCGGGGAGCCGCTATCGATTCGCCTCAAGTCCAACCCGGGCAGGAGCCGCACCGCGTGGACGGTTCCAAAGGAGGCCGACGCCTGGCGGCAGGACAGGGGCATGTCCGGCGGTGGGCCGCTGGTATTCGACGACGGGCATCACAAGTTTGCGCTGGCATGGCATTTCATGGGGGCGCCGAGCGAGGTGCACGCATTCATTCACCAAGCCGAGCGGTCTGAAGGTGGCTTTCTTGACGCGCCGTCCATCGTGTCATTCCGGTTTCCCGGCAACCGGATCGGAAATCTTGAGCTGGTGTATTCTCCTGAACTCGAAATCACGTCGGTTCACTATGCCCAGGATGACCGCGTCGAGATTACCGGGACACATGGTGTGTTGTGGATCAACTGCGGGCATGGCCAGATTGGCAGGCCGCCGCCCGTCGCGTTGTACCGCGACGGCGTCGTCACCGAATACGCTGACGTCGAGATCGGCTGGGAGCAAGGCTTCGTGCGGTCGACCCGGCACTTTTTGCGCGTCTTGGAAGAGGGCGGCGAACCCGTGCTCACGGCACGCCAGGCCCGAACGGTGCTACGCTTCTCGCTTGGGGCCGAGGAATCCGCGCGAACCGGGACAGCGGTGCTTTTGGGGGAGGACGGGGAATGACCCTCCCGACGACTCGCATGGAACGCGCGACCTGGTTTGCGGGCAGGGGCGGGCTGGACGCTGCGCTTGACGGGTATGATTCCGAAGAGCCTGTCAGGCTCCCCTTGACCGAGGCGCTCGTGCTGGGCCTGCTCCGGCAGGGCGTGTCGAAGTACCTCGTGATCTTCGGTCACGGCTCAACCGAACTGGGTGAAACCCTGCGCGTCTACGAAGCCGCCGGGCTCGTGCGCTGCCATCAATTTCGCAACGAGGTGGAGATGTCCCATGCGGGAACGGCATTGCGCATGATCTATGGCGAGCCCTGTGCCGTGGTGACGTCCATCGGGCCGGGAGCCTTGCAGGCAATGGCAGGTTCGTTGGCCGCCGCCTCGAACGGGGTGGGCATCTATCATCTCTACGGTGACGAGACCACGCACGGCGAAGGTTACAACATGCAGCAGATTCCAAGGCCCGAACAGGGGCTCTTTGGACGCCTTACCGCAGCCATGGGCGGCACCTACACGTTATACGCCCCCGGCGCCTTGCGGGACGCGTTGCGGAAGGGCGCCGCCACGGTGTTCCACCCCACGAATGCGGGGCCCTTCTTTTTGAATCTGCCGCTGAACGTGCAGCCCGAGGAGGTCCTTGTCCGGTTGGACGCCCTTCCGACGCGCCCTCAGTTTGCACCGCTTGCGCCGGTGGACGATTCCCTTGTCGACCGGGCGGCGACCTTGATCTCCGGTTGCTCGCGCGTCGCGATAAAGGCCGGCGGCGGCAGCTTGGGCGCGGCTCTCCAGCTTCGCAGGCTTGCGGAAGCGGCGGGCGCTGCGGTGGTGCTTTCGCCGCGCACGACCGGGGTTCTGCCCGATGATCATCCCCAGAACATGCATGTAGGTGGCTCCAAGGGATCGATCAGCGGCA
>JAJEAC010000155.1 GCA_022824315.1 Silicimonas sp. | reverse complement strand
GCTGCCCGGAACGCAGAAGCTCTGGGAAGGCGTCAGGTTCCTGTCTCATGCCGTCATCGCCATGCGGGCCATGCAGGAATGGGACAGGAACCAATCGGAAGGAGAGAAAGACACGGACTCAAGTGTGTTAGATTGATAGCCCCGAGACCCGTGCCCGGCTCGGCGACCTCAGGGGCATGCATCTGAGCCCCATGCACTGTTCGATCTTCCCGAATTTTTCGATGCTTTGGCAGTCGGGAAACATGCGGGTCTGGCACCCTCGCGGTGTCGGCGAAACGGAAGGCTGGTCCTGGTGCTTCGTCGACAGGAAGGCGAGCCCCGGGCATCGCGATATCGTACGCGTTCACGATCTTCAGCGACATGGCACGTCGGGAACCTGGGAACAGGACGATGTCGACAACTGGGTTCAGTCGACAATGTCGAGCCGTGGCTTTGTCGGGCGGCAGGTGATGCAGAACCTCTCCATGGGCATCAACCACGAGATCAAGGATCCCAAGTCTATTCATCCGGACATGCGGGGCAGGATCGCGGGCTTCCAGAACGAGATCAACCAGCGCAATCTCTATGGCCAGTGGGCGCGCATGATGAAGGGCGAGTGCCCCGTAGTGCCGGGAGCCAACGCATGAGCCTTGATGCCATGGAACGCTCCGAGATGGAAACCTGGTTCTCCGTCAGCCAGTTCTATGCGCGTGAGGCCCGCTACCTGGACGATCTCGAGTTCGACAAATGGGTCGGCCTGATGGCTGGGGACATCCGCTACTGGATGCCGATTGTCTCGAACAGGATCGGACGGGATGTCGGCAACGAACTGACAGTACGCGGCGAACTTGCTCATTTCGAAGACAATCACGAGAGCCTTTCAAATCGTGTCCGGCGCCTGGCGACGGGCCGCGCCTGGGCGGAAACACCACCGGGGCGAACCAATCACCTGATCTCGAATGTCGAAATCGGGGAAGTGGAAGGAGATCTTGTGAACGTGCGGTCGCAATTCCTGATCTATCGCTCTCACCTTGAAACGGATCAGGAAATTTTCTCAGGCACGCGCCTGGACAAGCTGCGTCCCGATCAATCCACCGTGTGGAAGATCGTGGACCGTACCATCATTCTCGACCATGCCGTGCTGACCCAAAAATCGCTCGGCATTTTCTTCTGATGTTCGATCTTTCCGGCAAGATCGCGGTTGTCACCGGCGGCGGCAAGGGGTTGGGCCGCGCGATCGCGCAAGGTCTTTCCCGACAGGGGGCCACGGTTCATGTACTTGACGTCGACACGGCGGCCGCTTCGGAATGCGCCGCCTCGTGCAACGGATTCGCTGCCCAGTGCGATGTGGCCAGCCATGACGAGGTCCTGTCTTGCTTTGCCGAAATCGGGCATGTCGACTTTCTGGTCAACAACGCGGGAGTGGTCTGTGCGCCCGGACAGCCGTTCACCGAGAACAGCGAAGAGGATTGGGATCGCACGTTCGCGATCAATGTCAAGTCGATCCGCAATACCGCGTCTGCGGTCAGCGAACAGATGCGCGACCGGGGTGACGGCCGGATTGTCAACATCTCGTCGGTCGTCGGCGTGATCGCAGCCCCGTTCATGCCGCCGTACTCGGTCTCAAAAAGCGCGGTCAACGGGCTCACTCGAGTTCTTGCCCGTCAGTTTGCCCCTTACGGTGTGACCGTGAACGCAATCTGTCCCGGCTTCGTTTGGTCACCACTGTGGGAGGACCTCGGTGAGGTCATGGCCAAGACATCGGACGGCACACAGGGCAAGGATGCGCGGGAGGTCTTCCAAGGGCGCATCGACACGCTTGTGCCGATGGGGCGTCCCCAGACCCCAGAAGAAATCGCAGACACCGTTGCCTTCCTTTGCAGCGACGGCGCGTGCAACATCACGGGTCAGATCCTCTCTGTGGACGGTGGCATCACCATTTGAGCACTGACAGCAGATCAGTAGCGAACCAGAACCGGCAGACAGGCTGCGAATGAGTGCTTCCGACCTGCAGGACCATAAAATGCATGCATGCAGACTGAGCCTAAAATGTTGCCTTGCATATCCGGCAGCGGAGGCTCCCTACCCTCCCTACAAGTTGAGGCCCCGATCCATCACCAGTAGTCCGGGCGACGGAACGCCTCGACACAGCGGGACGAACCGTTCAGCGGCGTCATCCTCGCATCCGTCAAGGATTGGCCGAGCCAGCCCTTCGGATACTTCAGCTTGAACGGAGCGCGCGCGAACTCTTCAGTGATATGCCGAAACCCCACCTTGGAATAGTAACCCGGATCACCGTAGGTCACCGCAAGATCGACGCCTTTCTTCCGCAAGGCCGCGATGCCGTGGGCCAGCAGCCGTTGCCCGACCCCTGCGCCTTGGCGGTCGGTCGCCACTCCCACGGGCCCCAGAAGAAAGACGGTCCGGTCATCCTGGTCGTAGGTCAGCCTTGAGAAGAAAATTGCTCCGATCAGAGACCGCTCCTCGCGAGCGGTGAAGACATGGATGTCTGCATGCGCCGTCGTGATCAGCAAGTTGCGCGTCAATTCGCCGATCAGCGCGCCCTCCTCAGCGCCTTCCGACGCGGCAAAGGTCGCAGCAAGCAATTCGATGACTTCCTGTTCCCTTCCCTTGCACCCGGTCGAAAGTTCCATTTCGCTCTCCGGTCCACCGACAGGCCCGTCCCGCTTGGCCGCGGTACCGCAACATTTTGGGTCGGTGGCCCGGAACCGACCTTGGCCCTTCAAGTCACGGCATCCGTTTCCCGCTGCAGGTCGGGACAAGGAAACCGCGCCTCCGGCAGCGACACGGGAGCAAACCCTGTGAACGAAGGACAATGTCCCGAACAACACGCCAGCCATGCCTAGCCAGCCGCAGCCTGTTGAAAATGGTGCGGTCGAGAAGACTCGAACTTCCACGGGTGTTACCCCACAGCGACCTCAACGCTGCGCGTCTACCAATTCCGCCACGACCGCACGCACCGGCTTGGAACTTTCGCCTCTTAGCGAGCGTTTGCGGACTTGTGAAGAGGCGAACAACCAAAAAAGGCCACCCCGCCAACCGCGCGGCGGGTCAAGCCGGCCAGTCGCCGCAACGTTCGCTGGCACGCTGGCTCTTGCCGTGCGCGCCCAGATCCTCGCGTTGGCATTGACGGACCCATTGGATACACGAGCACCAGACAGGAATTGTCGGCGGCAATCGTGCAGAGAATAGAGTCCGATTGCTGTCGGAGCGGGCGCAATGGTCGAGTGGATCCAGTCAGACGAATTGCAAGACTACCTGGAGGCGGTCGCCTTCATGGAGGATCGCGCGACCCGTATCCGCACGGGCGAGGCGCACGAGGCCATCTGGCTTCTTGAACATCCCCCGCTCTATACCGCTGGCACATCCGCCAACGAGGCCGACCTGAAGGATCCGACCCGCTTCCCGGTTCATCAGAGCAAGCGCGGCGGCCAGTACACCTATCACGGACCAGGTCAAAGGGTGGCCTACGTGATGCTGGACGTGGCGGCCCGCGGCCAGGACGTGAGAAAATTCGTGCACGACCTGGAAGAGTGGATCATCACCACGCTGGCCGAGTTCAACGTTGCCGGAGAACGCCGGGAGGGACGTGTCGGCGTGTGGGTGGCAAGACCGGAAAAGCCGCCTCTCGCCGACGGAACGCCCAGGGAAGACAAGATCGCCGCACTCGGGATTCGATTGCGGAAATGGATTTCGTTCCACGGCATTTCAATCAACGTGGACCCCGACCTGTCCCATTTCGACGGCATCGTGCCCTGCGGCGTCTCCGGCCACGGCGTGACCTCGCTTGTCGACCTCGGCCTGCCCGTGACGCTGGCGGACGTGGATGCCGCGCTGAAAAGGACCTTCATCCAGGTCTTCGACGAACCAGGCCAAGACCGACGCCCCGCGGCAGGCATGGCATGACGCAAGTGCCCGGAACGCTCCGGGCGCCGCCCAAACGACGCACGTCCCGATCAGCCACCGCCGACCACACCTGCAGGTTGCCTCGGCTCACGCACGGCGCATCCGCGCTCAGGTTCTCCGTGCCGCCCGCTCTGAATCAACCAGCGGTTCGCGCTCGCCTTCTCTCAGCACCGCCGCGTCGTAAGCGTCCCGGGCGAACACCTCCTGCACCATGGGCTCGAAGAACGAGAGCGGCTTCGCGTCGTAGCCAGGATCAAAGCTCGACTGGTCCCAGCGCTCGCAGAATTCTGCGCAATCATCGAAATAGATGTGACCCTTGTGCCTGTCGCGCTTCATGGGATCCGCCCCCACATGCTCGCCAAAATACAGGAGCTGAAAGTCACCGTGCGTCTTGACCACCCAGGTGCACTGCTCGCGCACGAAGGGTTTGAGGATCGCTGCCGCGTACTCGTCGTGATTGTGTGGCGCGAATATGTCGCCCACATCGTGCAGGAGGGCGGACACCACCCAGTCCGTGTCGGCCCCGTCCCGCCAGGCCCGCGTCGCGGATTGCAGCGAATGCCCAAGCCGCGTGACCTGGTAGCCGGACAGGCTCTCGTCAAGCTGGACCAGGCCCTTCAAGAGCCGGTCGGCCGTCCCCTTGGCGTATTCGACCTCATGCACGGACAGGAAGTCGTAGTCTTCCTTGTCGCCATCTTTCATGGCCGTGAACTTGACTTGTTCCATCAGGAATAGATCTCCGTCGATTTCTTGGCGTCTTTCATCATGATCTTGGCCTGCTCGGCCCGCATCTTGTCATAGAGTTCAAGGGATTCGGATGCAAATAGCGAGCTTGGCGTGGGCGTGTGGACGAAATTCCCGAACCGGTCCTCGCCGCGGGCCGCCATCACGTAGTCGGCGGCTCCGACCTTCTGCTCCATGTCGGGGCGCACGTAGCGGATCACGCAACCGATGCGTCTGTCGTCCGAGCCGTTCGGCCCCGAGCCATGTATGGTCAGCCCGTGATGGAGGCTCATCTCGCCAGGGTTCAGCATGATCGGCGTCTTGTCCTCGTCGGCAATGTCCACCTTGACCTCCTGTCCCCTGCTCAACAGGTTGTTCGCGTCGAACGTGTCTTCGTGCGGCAGGATCGGCTGCTTGTGACTGCCCCGCACGAAGTCCATGCAGCCCGACTCGACGGTTGCGGGGGAAAGCGCCAACCAGGCCGTCACAAGACCGTCAATCGCTCCCAGCCCCCAATAGGTCAGATCCTG
>JAJEAC010000163.1 GCA_022824315.1 Silicimonas sp. | reverse complement strand
CCGTGCCGAGACCATCCTCTTCGCGATCTTGTCTGCAACGGATCCCATGGCGCGCCTTGTAGCCGCCTTCGCTTGCGGGACTCAACCGTTCGATGGCGACCCGGACAGGCTTCGGGTGTGGAATCCTGCCGTTTTCAGCCGTCGTCCGCCCGCCAGGACAGCCTCCACGAACTGACGGCCAGGCATCGCAGGACACGGGGAACGGCGGCTCCGGAAAGCGGATGCATGCTGCCATCAACGCCTTCTTCGGACCGGGATCACTGCAAGCGATTTGCACGACTCCATTTTGGTTTACGTGATCTCATTCATGTCTACGAATCGGAATCATGAGGAAGAGCCTCCAGCGCCCGCATGCACGGGACTTTCCGCGATTTGCGCATCCGGCCCTTGGCTGGGCCGCAATCGCCGTGAAATCGCACCGGATAAAGGCTCTGTCGTCCGCTGTCACCGGCTGTCTGTCGGCTGGCGAATCCCGCCGTTCCCGGCCGGAACGGGGCCAAGGCCGCAGCTGTCGATGGCGCGGACTGCCCGGATCGGCAAATGGTCCTCACCGAAACCCAAGGAGGCTGGCTTCCTGCGAATCGATGGACCTGAAAGAAAGCGTTCGGTCAAGGGGTGATTATGATGAGGACGACATAGACAACTCCACGTTCTGCCGGGATTCGGCCCTGCTTTCTCCGTGCCATCGTCCCCTACATCACCGCATGACCGAACGCTCTCCAGCAATTCTCAAGAGCGCTCATTGGTTTAGTCGCTCACATGAAGCTTCTTCGCCATCAGGACGGTGTGGTTTTCGCATTGCGGGTCTTCGGACACGAACGCAATGAGCATGAGCCCGTGTTCTTCAAGCAGGGCGGCGTATTCAGTCGGCGAAAGCGAGGCCTGCAACACGGGTTCTCCAGCCACTTGCCCCACTGACTCACCTGCCATTGGACCGACAGTCACCAGCAGCAAGCCACCAGGTTCGAGGTGTGCGGCCAGACGAGGGAGCGCGTCGCGCTGTTCTTGCTGCGTCAAGTGAAAGAAACTGTCCCAAGCGACAATGCCTTGAAACGTCTCGTCCAAGTCAAGCAAACGAATGTCGGAAAGGCGCCAGTCTTCGCTTGGCCAGCGTCGCCGGGCAATGTCAAGCATCACTTCGGAATAGTCCACTCCGGTAAACCTGAACCCTTCCGCGATCAGCCAAGCGGAAATCGGCTGCCCCCCGCCGCAGCCGAGATCGAGCACCTTGCTTCCGCGCGGAAGCGCATCGCCGAAGCGGCCCAGCCATCGTGCCTCGAAGAACGTTCTCGAACGCTGCCGATCATAAGCTTCGGCGTGAGACTGGTAAGTCTCTTTCGTTTTGTCCGGACTCGCTCCCTCCACGTTGCGTCCTCCCCGTCACCAGTCCCAACAACGCGGAACATGGCAACATCACCAATCATGGAAGGCACTGCGGAACGGTTGATCCCGGCAGGCAAGCTCATCGTGTCGCCTAGCGAGACATGCGCTTCGCCTTCGTCCCGCGCCGCCCTCCCTGTGCCCTTTGACAGGCAACGGTACTGACGGCAACGCATGGTTGTATCTTGCGTCACTTTCGTTTGTCACGTGTGATGAAATCCAGTTCGAAATCTCCTGGACAGTTGCGTCCGGTTCGAGGCGGCCTTCCATGTCAAGGAAGCTGCCATTCGCGACCGCCACAATCATTTCATGCAATTCATCATCGGAAGCCGAATGGTCCATGGTCCGGTTGTTTCGATAGAGTGTGGCAAGAAGCGTGACGAGAGCAGTTCGCTTGTTGCCTATGTGGAACGCGTGCTTCCTAGTCAGAAAGTGGAACAGTGCCGCCGCCTTGTCAAAATCCGGCAGGTATTTGTCCTGGTCTCCGATCTCCGTCTGAGGTCGGTGACAAGCGAAGTGAACGAGGTTTTCGCCACGTGCGCTTGGTGGCTCGACCAGGTCTTCGTCCGTACGAAACATTTCCACCAGATCGTCGTGAATTTCCATTACGTCACCAAAGCTCGGCAAGAACATGGAAACCAGTCCCCATTCAGTTTCATCCATGATCCCGTTACCCTTGACTGGCGCTGCAACGATACCGGATGCCACTTGCATCTCAGCGACCGACACCCGTCGATTTGCATCCGAGCGTGGCTGGCGGTGCGCGGGCGCGAAGCCTCTCTCGCCGCCTCATCAGTGTCCGCAATTCCGTCATTCCGTCCAGACGACGCTGCCGACCACCGCATCGGTTCCCCAACAGACCGAGATCGCGGTGGACAGCGCGACAAGCAGGAAGCACGCCCGATTCGCGAACAGCGCGGCAGACTTCTGACGGAGCATCCTTGGACCTTCCTTCCGGTAAGGCAGAGGGGCATGGTTCATCGTGACGGAGAACACCAGAATCTCCGCATCCTCGGAAAGATGATGCCAACGCATGAAATACCAGTAGGCATGGCACGCAAGGACCATCACGCAGGCGGTGAGCACGCCCATCGATCCGCTGGCCTTCACGCCGAACACCTCCAGATCCTGCGGTCCGGCACCGGCCATGAAGGCTGCAACGACGACGCCCGCCAGCGCCAGATTGTTCCTTCGCGCGATCCTTGCACCCTCGCATTCCTGTATTCGATCGTCGGGGTGCCCTTGGTCATCGCCCGGATCGTAGCTGTTCCACAGGCCCAATATCAGGAACATCGACCTGCTTGACGTACGTCTGAATACGTTCCCCTCTCATCTCCTTTCCGTCCTTGCTCATCCACTTCGAGAATCCTCTCCGCAGCAGATCGACGAACTTGGTCGAGTTCAAGAATCCGGCCCTTGGCGACCCGCATTCGTTCGGTCGAGCATAGGAAACGGCTCCGCCCGCGCTACGCCCGGACTTCGCGCGGAAAACGACCGGGCCGTCGGGCGACCCTGCATTGTTCCGTCCTCCCTGTCCGCCGGCCCGCGAACGACCTGAACTTCCAGTCAGCAGCTCCTTTCCGCAACCTGCGAGATCACGCCTGTCCCATGAAGAAATCCGCGTCGTCAGCCAAACCGGTTGTGACCATGCCAAGCGGCAGTCAATTGCACCCATGCAGGGCTTATGCGTCCAATGCGTCGTGTTGACAGTTCATGTGCGACCTTGACCATTCGAGGCTTGCCCGCGAACTCAACACGCAAGGCCGAAAAACTCGCCGCGCACCTCACGTTGAAGACCTCGCGGCTGCGGAGCCGGCCCAAGCACGCCTGCTCGGAGG
>JAJEAC010000146.1 GCA_022824315.1 Silicimonas sp. | reverse complement strand
CTCTCCGCAAATATGCAGAGATCGAAGCAGCAATTTGTGGCGAAATCTTCGAACCTGGCATCGGTCACTTGCGTGCCTTCAGGCAGTTTTGCCCGGGCCATCTCGTTCATCTGCGTCGAGGGGGAAACGCAGGTCACTTCGAAACCCGCTCGAATGAGGTTCTTGGCATTCGCCCCAGTGCCCGATCCGACATCGAGGATGCGATGCACTTCTCCAGGCATCGCCCTTATTGTTTCAAGCAACTTCTCAAAATAGGCATGTTGAGCTGTGCCTATCGCCTGCACCGACAAGACTTCAGGCAAGCCGTCTGGGAAATAGCCGTAATGCGCATAGCCGTGGCCGAACACGACTTCTGAAGCCAACGCCGCGCCTTCCAATTCTACGGGTTTGGAAATCATGCCGAATTGCGCCTTCACGCAGCTATCGGATCGAAATCATGCGTCGTGGAGTTGAAAGACGCAAACGCCTCAAACCTTCAAAGAGCCCAAATTCCGGAGGCGAGCATACTGCGCGCACGAATCCTTAAGCCCGCCTTCCACACGTTCAAGCTTCCTGTCACGAGTATCGTCGCCAACGCGTTGTCACCGCCAAGCCATATCTGGGTTGCGCAAGTCGAGTCAATCTCCCGGTCAACCAGCGGGTGCAATCAGGGCTATCGCATTAGAAGAGATTTCCCTTTGCGTCTGCACGGCCGCATGTCTCCCTGTCGGAAGGCAACGACCTGGGCGGGCATGAGGCGGGGAAATGCAGGACTTCGGATGACTCTTCGATTCCGTCGGCTCTCCGCATAATGCGCCCTGGCCTGAAAGCGCCGCTGCGGGAGGCGAGGCAACCGGACAGGACGTCGACAAGGACGACGGTTTCAACGTAACTTCGTCTACGCGGGTGGTGCAGTCCGTGTGGAGGTTGTACCGCAAGACCAACTGCACCGAGCCGCCGCGCTGGCTTGAGCGGCACGACGCGTTCGTGCGGTTGATCGGCGTTGAACGCACATTGTGGGGAGCAATGCCGTGATCTCAGGCAGGTCGCTGAGATCGGGGCGTGAGCGGGGAGGGGCCGTGCATGAACTCGCGTGGAACATTCGAACTTCCCAGGGATCGAGTTCGCTTCCTTTTCCGACTTCTTGAGACGATCGAATTCGAGATCGTGCCGCTGACGGCGCGAGGCGTCGCGGTCGGGAACAAGGTTTTTGGTGCCGCCCTTCTGCGGAAATCGGACCTGAGCCTGGTTCTGGCGGACACGAACAACGAGACGGCCAATCCACTCTGGCACGGGGAGATCCAGTGCCTGAAGAGCTTTTACGAGATGGAGGAACGCCCCGGGACGGACGAACTAATCTTCCTGTCGACCCACGAGCCGTGTTCGCTGTGTCTCTCCGCGATCACGTGGGCGGGCTTCGACAACTTCTTCTACCTCTTCAGCCACGAGAACAGCCGAGACAGCTTTGCGATACCGCATGACCTGAGAATTCTCGGCGAGGTCTTCCACTTGGAGGATGGACAGTACAATCGAAGGAACGCCTATTGGTCATGCTGGAGCATCAGGGACGAGATCGAGTGTCTCGCAGCTACGGAGCGCAGGCCCCTGAAGGAGCGGGCGGACCGTCTCGGCAAGCTCTACGAGGTACTCTCCGAAACCTACCAGAAGTCCAGGAACGATTCGGCCATCCCGCTCCCTTGACCACGTCGTGAGAACGTTCGGCAATGCTGGATATGGCGCTCCAACCGGAGGCGGTGATCGGCTCGTCCGCCGATTGCTGGCTCAGGCAGCAGATCGAAAGTCGCAGCCAAGCGGTGAGACGGCCATTGCGCGCTTGACTGTGTGATGGACTGGCGAGCCCCCTCGGGTTTGGGCACATGCACTTATGTGGTTGATCAGTTCCGAAGCCAGCCAGACCGCTCCAGCGTTTCTGCCTTTGGCGGGTCGTGCAGCCTCACTTGGGCGAACAACACTCTCTGGCGAACTTCCGCTCAAGTCGTTTTCGCCGCCGGATTCACCCACGGTTCAAGGAAGTGTGGACGGAATTCGCGCCCCATGGGCCGTGCCCCTGTGCCTGCATGCTATGGAAGTCGAAATTGGCGCTTTGTGTAGCTGTCTGGAGGGCCAGCATTCAGCCGGAAGTCGGTGTCGCAGATGCCGTCAATGCGTGATGTGATGAATGTGTGGCGCCAATCTCGTGCACGAGTTTAGCGCCACTTCACTGCTACGCTCCTGATCAAGGAAGGCGTCGACTTCCGCTTGGTTCAGGTGTTGCTGGGGCACGCCAACCTCAAGACCGCCGAAATCTGCGTGAAGGATTCGGACGGAGCTCTACGCGCGGCACTCGAGCGAGCCGATACACTGAGATCGCAGAGCATCTAAAGCAAGGCGCTGAGTGGAAATAAAATCAGTAGGTTGCTCGTTTCTTTCTCGTTGTACTTTCGCAGAATTCTCCACCGAATGCTAAAGTTCAAGCCAACAAAGTTGCCTCACGTACATAGACGGGCGCTTGAGGCTTACTGGTGACATGTCGGCCAGAAGCGCCCACATGCAATGCAGGTAGCTTCCTGCGTGACACCGCTTGCTTCTCAGGCAAGGTAGCGACGAAGCGCACTTTAGTTTGAATTTAAGCAACTGCCCGCGGCACACTGCCAGATGGAGGCGACATTCCAGCCTGTGCTAAACTCCTTAGAGCTTTGCAGCTCAATTGATGCATTCTATCGTGGCGTGTCGCCGAAAAATGATGATCCACTAGGTCCTGCTCTGCTATCGCTTAAGCCTTTGAAGCGGCTTGCTGGCATTGGCTTTCTTGGGGCCATCGACTACTTGCGCCACGGAACTGGACGTGCGGGGCATCGTCGGAGGCACAATCGCCTGGAACACTCGGTTGGGGTCGCCTGGCTAGCTGATGTCTTCGCAGAGGAAGCTCAACTTTCGAACGATCGTCGGAGACTGCTGATTGCGTCGGCATTGCTCCATGATGTTGGTCACGCGGCCCTCTTTCTCACACTCTTGAACCCGTCTTCTCTGAGGAGTTCGGGATCGATCACCATACGGTGACCCACCAGATTGTTACGGGTGACAATACCCTTGGCACCGACATACCGGACATTCTCGCAGACGCGGGCTTTGATCTTGAAGATGCCTGGCATTGATCGAAAGCGTCCATGATGGCGACGCGGGGTGTCTTTTCTCCGGCCAGATCAACCTCGATACACTCGAAGGCATCAGCAGATGCCGCGCATTCGTCGCGCGAAGGGCAGCCTGTGAGATGCCGGAACACATCGTGCGTCGATGGGCGCGCGCCGACGGCGGCCTCCAATCTGACTTTGACGCCTTCTGGGTGCTCTAGCAAGAAATTTACAACCTCTTCATTGGTGCGTCGCGCGGTGCGGCTCTTGATGCAGTCGCTCGGACGTACATGCGGGTCAAGATTTCGGGCAAAAGACGGCGACGGGGGGACAAGGCTCGAGCAATCCGGCTTATCAAGCTTCGATTTGCCCGAATGATGCTATACTTCGGAGGTGTGGCCGCCATTTCTCGAACAGGCGACATCCCCGCCGCAGAGAAGAAACAAGAATTGGTCGCGATGTTTGCTCGGCATCCGATTGCAAGGCTGCAGGCCGAGTTCGGCGAACCAGCGCTGACGGCTTACGCCACGTTCCTGAATGCACCAGACGATCCATCAATCCGCACGGCGCTCGACAGTAATGGCCATACTGGACTTGAGACTGACGAATGCAGGGAACTTGTCGAGGTTGCGCGAGAGTTCCGCGATGGATTGGAACGCCTCTTGGTCGACTCTTCAGGGCTGCGCAACCGTGTCGCCTCGGCACTTCTGCCGTGAGTTGCCGATCTGACGGTTCTTCTTCGCCATCTCTTTGCAGCAGAACGTCAGCACAGCCTGTCCGACAAGTACCGGAAGACTGCAACATTCGCGGATTGGTCATGGGCTGAGCCGATGTGCCTCTGGGACCTCACGGACTGAATTTTCTTGCGGCTGCACCGCCAGAGCTTGCTCCTCTAGAGGTGGGTGCACGGCCGGGACCGCGACATCGGAACCGACGTCGGATACATAGATGCGGCGGAAACCGAAGCTGGGAGTCGCGGAATGGAGGGGGTGGGGCGGACACTAATTACTTGCACATCACATTTAATTGCAGTACGCATTAAATGGGGATTCGCCTCCCCTATGATCAACTCGCATACAACTCTCCATGGAGGAGACCATGACCTACAAGATGCTCAAGCCTTTGCTTGTGATTGCAACAATGCTGCCGCTCGCAGGTGCGGCAGCGGCTGATAGCCACGCTCGGTCCGATCTGGTGATCGCCGATCTTGGTCAGCCGGAAACAAACCCTTGGGTGATCAACCGTCACCGCTTTGAACGCTGCGTCGCCGAGGCGCTCGGTGTCGAACTGAAGGAGTTCGACGATCAGAACTCGGAAGAGCAACATGTCTCGCAGGCCGAATCCATCATCGCCGGCGGTCCGGACGGGCTGATTTTCAATCCGTTGACTTCGCCCGCAGGAATACAGGTCGCCCGCCTTCTGGAGGAGAACGACATTCCGGGTATCGCCGTCGGACGCCTCGTGGTTTCGAGCTATGAAAATGACTACGAGGGCGAGGACTTTATCGCGCAGGTCACCCAGAACAACGACACCTGGGGCCAGGCAATCGGCAAGGCCACGGCAGATCTCGGGCACAAGAAGGTCGCAATGATCTGGAACCAGAAAGGCGTGACCTCGGCCGAAGAAATCTGGGCCGGTGTCCAGACCGAACTCGAAGGGGCAGGCATCGAGGTGATTGCCGAAGCCTGGGACCGCCTGAACCGCGAGAACGGTCAGAAATATGCGGAACAGTTTATCGCCCGCTTCGCGCCGGGCGAAATCGACGCGATCATCGTATTGGGTGCGGTCGCGGGTCTTGGCAGTCAGTTCGCGGTCGACCAAGCTGGTCGGGGCGATATCGCCATCATCACCACGGACATCGACGAGCAGGTCGCCCAGTTCATCAAGGACGGCAAGCTGGACTTTTCGATCGGCGGTCACTGGATGGTCGGCGGCTTCGGCCTGATCCAGCTCTATGACTACCTGCACGGCCACCCGATCGAGGATACACAGCCCCGCGTCGGCCTCATTCCCGTCACGGCCGAAAATGTGGACGTCTATGCAAACAGCCTTCTGAACGGCTGCATCCTGTCACCGGACACCATCCGGAGCCTCAGCAAGGTGCATAATCCCGACGCCGACCTGCCCGGTTTCATTGACGCCTGGCAGGCAACTTGGCAAGACCACGTGCTGTAAACTCCCTTGCACGTTGTACGCTCCGGCCCGATGGGCCGGGGCACCCCAAATCAGCAAAGAAAGTGTCGAGGTCCGCAGATGAGACTTTTCGGATACGCTCCGGAACGCGGTGCTGCCGCTGGTGATACGATGCCGTTCTATCATGACGGCAAATGGCATCTGTTCTTTTCTCAGCCGCCAGTGGGTGCCTGGGACTATGTCGAGCGGGCGCGGGTATCGACGGCCTATCTCAGGTCCGCCGATCTTGTGGCCTGGGAGGTGATGCCCGACGCCTTCGGTCCTGGCGCCCACGGCGATTGCGACGGAGACGGCATCTGGACCGGTTCGGTCATCGAGCGCGAGGGCGTCTTCCACTTCTTCTACACCGGCTACAACCGCCAGTCCGATTCGCCGCAGACGATCTGCAAGGCAACCTCGACCGATCTGGAAAGCTGGGAGAAGTCCGGGGCCAACCCGATGATCGCTCCCGACCCGCGCTGGTACGAGACGGTCGACTGGCGCGATCCCTACGTTTACCGCGACGAGGAGGCGCAGTGTTACAAGATGCTGATCTCGGCCCGCCTGAAGGAGGGGCCGCAGTTCCGCCGTGGCTGCATTGCCGTAGCGACCTCCGAAGATCTGGACACCTGGGAGGTCGGCCCGCCGCTGCTGTCCTCCATGCTGACGCATTGCCCCGAATGCCCCGAGATCTTCAGGCTGGGCGAATGGTGGTATCTGGTCGAGAGCCGCTATTCGGAGCGGATGCAGACGGTGTATAGGGTGGCGAAGTCCCCGGACGGTCCCTGGGAAAGCCGCAAACTCGACAGCCTGGACGGGCGTCGCTTCTACGCCGCCAAGTCGGCCAGCGATGGCGGTCGCCGCATGAGTTTCGCGTGGATCCCGTTTCGCAAGCATCACGGGCCCAAGCACAGCTGGGTCTGGGGTGGTGAGCTTGGCAGCCCACGCGAGCTGGTGTCACTGTCGGACGGAACGCTGGTCTGCCGTCTGCCGCAAGACGTTGATGACAGCTATGCATCAGCGGTAGCCCATGAATTGCGCCCGATGCTGGGCGACTGGTCCGGTGATGCGAGCCCTCGCTGCGATGCGACCGGGTCCTACGGATATTCGTTTCTCGGCGGACCGGGCCGCGACGACGTTCTTCTCGACGTGGTCATCCAACCCGACCCTGCCACCGAGGCCGCGGGCGTTCTCATCGAACCCTGCGGCGGCGATCATCTGGACAGTGGCTACAGCCTTGCAATCGAACCGATGAAAGAGCGCGTGCTCTTCGATCGCTGGCCCGCCGCGATGGACCCGCTTTGGGACAGCCTTGTGCTCAAGGAACGTCACGGCATCGAGGTCAGCCAGGAGATCGATAGCCCTCTGGTCGAACGCCCGCTTGCCTTCACTCCAGAAGATGGCCGCTACCGGGTCCAGATCCTGCGCAACGGATCGGCAATCGAGTGCTTCGTGGCCGGGCAGGTCGTGGCGTCGTTCCGGATCTACGACATTTCGAACATCGACGCGTGGGGCCTGTTCGTGCAGGAGGGTGCAGCCACGTTCCACGACCTGGAGTTTCGGAGGTAAAGGCCGCATCATGCCCTTGGTAACCCTCCGGCAATTGCTGGACTACGCTGCCGAACAAGGATTTGGCGTCCCCGCGTTCAACATCGCGAAAATGGAGCAGGGCCTTGCGATCATGAACGCCGCACGGGCCTGTGACGCGCCGGTGATCCTTCAGGCCAGCCTGAATGTCCGCCGAACCTACGCCGGGGACCGGATGATCGTGGCCATCGTGAACGCCCTGGCCGCGATGTATCCCGACGATCCGATCTGTCTGCATCAGGACCACGGCCACGACGAACAGTCCTGCGCAAGTGCCATCTCTGCCGAATCCACTTCGATCATGATGGATGGATCGTTGATGGCGGACGGCAAGACGTCGGCCAGCTATGCACATGACGTCGACATCACCGCCCCTGTCGCGCAGATCGCTCATTGGACGGGCACTTCGATCGAGGGCGAGCTGGGCGTGCTTGGGTCGCTAGAGACCGGCGAGTCGGGCGAAGAGGGCGGGTCCGGCGCAACGGGCAAGCTGCAACAGGAACAGCTTCCGACCAATCCGGACCAAGCGGCGGAATTCGTGGCCGTAACCAAGGTCGACGCGTTGGCCATCGCCTGCGGAACGTCCCACGGGGCCCAC
Source organism: Silicimonas sp. (assembly GCA_022824315.1). Taxonomy (GTDB): domain Bacteria; phylum Pseudomonadota; class Alphaproteobacteria; order Rhodobacterales; family Rhodobacteraceae; genus JAJEFO01. The sequence continues at coordinate 15,685 of JAJEAC010000146.1, read as the reverse complement.
AAGTTCACGCGGCAGATCGAAGCGATACGTGGTCGCGTGCCCTACATCCGTCTTGTCATGCATGGGTCGAGTTCGGTGCCGCAGCATTTGCAGGATCTGATCAACGCCTTTGGCGGCGAGATGCCGCAAACCGGGGGGGTGCCCGTAGAAGCGATCGAACGTGGCATCCGCCACGGGGTGCGCAAGGTGAACATCGACACCGACTGCCGCATGGCCATGTCTGGCGCCATGCGGCGGTTTGCCCGGGAAAACCCGGCAAGTTTCGACCCGCGCGATTTCATCCTGTCCGGGATGGACGAAATGGACACGCTTGTCCGCGACCGGTTCGAGAGGTACGGGGCGGCGGGTCACGGACGCAAGATCAAGCCGGTACCGCTGGCCGATATGGCACAGCGCTATGCCGACGGTACGCTTGACCCACGCCGGGGGGCCGCGTGCGCCGAGCGCTCTTCATAGGGCGATCGGTGCTGGACGTGACCGCGCTTGTCGAGGACTTTCCCGGTCCTGACGGCAAGGTCAAGGCCTTGGCCAACGACGTGATACCGGGCGGGTCGGCGCTGAATGCCGCCGTGACTTTCGCGCATCTTGGCGGAGCGGCCTCGCTGGCCACGTCCCTCGGGGCTCCTGGTCCGATGCGGGCGTTCCTGACATCAGACCTGAGCGCCCGAAACGTGACCGTGCACGACATCTGCGATGACCCTGACTATGCAATTCCCCTGTCCACGGTCGTTTCGACCCGCAGTCTTGGCACCAGGATGATCGTCAATGGCGCGGGCGACGAATGCCAGCGCGTGCACCGCCGAGACGACTTGATCTTTGCCGGAGCCGATCTGATCCAGATTGACCAATACGAACGGCATTTCGTGACACAGCACTACGAAGCGTTGCGTAGCTTCAAAGGGCCGATCGTTCTGGATGGCGGCGGCTGGAAGGACTGGTCTCCGGAATTCCTGCGCCTGGCGGACATTCCCATCGTCAGCGAAGTATTCTGCCCGGACGGCCCCGGCGCCTTTGCCGACATGTGTGCCGAGCTGGAGATTTCCCGCTGGGCGATGACACGTGGCGAGGGTGGCGTTGTCTGGCATGATCGGGGCGACGGGGGCGAGATACCCGCCCTTCGGATAGATGCCGTCGATACCTTGGGAGCCGGAGACATCTTTCACGGTGCCTTCTGCCACGCCTTCCTCGATAACGGGTCGTTTGTCGAGGCGCTGAATGCGGCAAACCAGGTTGCCGGCAGGTCATGCGCCCGTGCGGGCACGCGGAGCTGGATGGATGCCTGACCGCCTTTGCGACTACGCAGGCCTGCTGGGCGCTGTCGAGGCGCGGTCGAACACTGTGCAACCGCCGCTGATCGTCGCAATCGCAGGACCGCCCGCGACGGGAAAGTCCACGTTGGCCGAAAGGTTGACCGAGGATCTCCGGGCCGCGGGACATATCGCCGTCCATTGCCCGATGGACGGGTTTCACAAGCCGAACACACAGCTTGACGCCGAGGGGCTGCGCAGAGTGAAGGGACGTATCGACACGTTCGATGCCACCGCGTTTGCCCAGGCCGTGGCGCGGTTGGCAAAGGGCGACGTCTTCTGGTGGCCGCGATACTCGCGGCGCAGCCACGATCCGGTTCCGGAAGGCACCAGAATCGAAGGCGTTGAGACCGTCTGCATCGTCGAAGGAAATTACATTCTGACAAATGACGAGCCGTGGAGATCGGCCGCGGCCCATTTCGACCTGCGCATCTTCATGGATGCGCCGGATGGCCTCTTGAGACAGCGCCTGGCGCAGCGCCATGAGCGCGGCGGCAAGGGTGAGAGCGAGACGAGCAAGAAGATCGCGCGAACCGACATGCCCAATGCCAAGGAGATTCGGAAGAGCGCCAATGCCGCGGACTTCCTGTTTCGGCAGGTCGTCGATGGGTAAGGCCGGACAATTCATTGCAGGCCGCAAGCAATGCTTGCTATGTTTGGACCAACGCAAGTGACATGAGGGCCGAACATGAAAGACCTCCAGAAGGGTCTGTCAATCGGGGGCATACAGGGACACAACCGGCGCGTCATCCTGGCTGCCCTTAACGACATGGGAGCCTGTTCTCGCAAGGAAATCAGCGTTGCCACCGGCCTCGACCAGGCGACGGTCACACGCGCGATCACCCCACTTCTGGACGATGGCGTCGTCGAAGAAGTGGGGCTCGTTCGTGGCGGCCGCGGCCGCAGATCGATCAACCTGAGCTTTTCGGGCTCCGGTCGATACATCCTTTGCCTGAGATTGCAGCGGCGAAGTTTTTCCACAGGTGCGTTCAATCTGCGAGGCGACATGCTGGAGTCCACCGAATTTCCCATCGCGCGAGAAAGTTCCGCAAAACGGACATTCAAGGAGATCTCCGCGATATTGGACGGCCAGATCGCGAAACTGAAACAGGTTGATGGCATTGGCGTTGCCGTTCCGGGTCCGTTTCTGGAGCGTGATGAGCGGGTTATCCTCATGACCGAAAGCCCCCAATGGCAGGGCTTTGGGCTCATTCCCGAACTTCGCTCTCGTTATCCGAACGTACCCGTGCATTCCACACACGACGCCAAGGCCGCCGCCTTGATCGAATGGCACCACCATGCCCGGGCGCTCGGAGCCAGGGTCATGCTGTACCTGTCTGCCGGGCAAGGGATCGGGTCCGCCTTGGTTGTGGATGGCCAAGTTCACCGGGGCGCCCAGGGCTTGGCGGGCGAGCTTGGCCATACCTCCATCAGCGTCGATGGTGAGTTGTGCAAATGCGGAAATCGCGGCTGCCTGGAACTCTTCACGTCGCGCATTTGTCTGCTGCGGGCCATTCGTGGACGCGCCGGCGGATTTGGCAAGACTCGGCTGACCGCCGACAGCGGTTTCGCACAGGTGCTGGACGCCTACCAGGCCAGGGACGAACTCGCCGTTGAAGAGGTGCACAGGGTTGCACGCTACCTGGCACAGGGAATCACCAACTGCATCAACTTCGCCAATCCTGATCTTGTGGTGATCGGCGACGAGTATGCGGGGTTCGGTCAGATGTTTCTCGACCGGATCAAGGACCATGTGAAATCGGCGGTTCTGCCCAGCATCTATGACGCGGTCAAAGTCGAATTGAGCCAGCAAAGCGAAGATACCGTGCTGCGCGGGGCGTATCTGGATGTGCTTGCCCAGACTTACCTGGGTTCTCCCAGAGAGGCGCCGGAAGGCCTTGTCGAATACGCGGCTTACGAGACATGAAGGAAATTCGACGATGAATGACCAAACCGTCCAACCGCTCCTTTCGGTTGAGAACGTTTCCAAGTCCTTTGGCGGCGTGCAGGCGCTTCGTGATGGCACGTTCGACCTGCATCGCGGCGAGGTTCTGGCCATCGTCGGCAGCAACGGGGCCGGCAAATCGACCCTGATCAAGGTCGTGGCCGGGGCGCATGTCCCGGACGGAGGGCGGATCGTCATCAATGGCAAGGAAGTTCCTCGGGCCGAGCACAGCGTCTCGCACATGCAGGAATGCGGGATCGAGGTGGTCTATCAGGACCTCGCTCTCGTTCCCAACATGACGGCCCCTTACAATCTGTTTCTAGGACGCATCCCGCGCAAATTCGGGATCTTCGTTGACGAGCGAAAGATGCGCGAGAAGACCCGTGAAGTTCTCGCACAGCTCAACGTCACCACCGTTCAGGATTTGTCTCAACCGATTTCGTCCATGTCCGGCGGACAACAGCAAAGCATCGCCATTGGGCGCGCCATCGCCTGGGGCAGCGATATCGTGATCCTGGATGAACCGACTGCCGCCCTCGGTCCGAACGAGACCTCGGAGGTCGAGCGGCTGGTCGAGGACGTGCGCCATCGGCAGGGTACGTCCTTCATCCTGATCAGTCACAACCTCGATCAGGTGCGTCGCCTGGCCGACAGGATCGTGGTGACCCATCACGGCGTGACATCTCGCGAATTCAGGCGTGACGAGATCACCTCCGATCGCCTGGTCAAGGCCATCACGCTCGGCGAGTGAGGAAGAAGCAATGACCGAGACAACCGTCTCCCGTCCGTTCATGACCCCCAAGCGCTTGGAAATGCTGCGCGACTATGTGCCTTTCATCGCCATCACGCTGGTCATCATGTTGTTCTGGGCGCTCTCGGGCGACCGCTTCATGTCGACGCGCAACTGGACCTTCATCGCGCAGCAGACTCCGGTTCTGATGCTGCTGGCATTTGCGCAGCTGATGGTGGTGACCACCGGCTCCATCGACATTTCCATCGGCTCGAGCCTGGCGTTTTCCGCCTTTTTGGGCGCGCTTGGAATGCTCTGGTTCGGGGATGCGGGACTGGTCCTGGGTGTCTTTGCGGGTGGTCTCGTTGGAATGGTCAACGGTCTGATCATTTCGCTGCTGAAGATCCCTTCGTTCGTGACGACACTCGCCATGCTCATCATCGTGCGGGCCGTCGTGATCATCGTCTCGGACGGCACGGCCATCTACATCACTGATGGCAGCGTGTCTGGCGGCACCAATATCTCGTCGGTCGAGGCACCGTGGCTGTTGTCGATGGGGAAATTCCCCGCGATCTTCATCCTTGCGGCAATCGTCTCCCTTCTCATGTGGGCTTTCTACGAAAGAACCGTCTTTGGCCAACAGTTGCGCGCGGTCGGCGGGAATGAGAAGGTCCTGCGCCTCGTCGGAATCAATGTCACGACCTTCAAGATCAAGGTCTTTGCCGCGGCCGGGCTAATGGTTGGGCTGGCGGCTTGCGTCAACCTGGCACGGGCAGGGGCCGCGACTCCGCAAGCAGGTTTGATGATTGAGCTTGATGCCATTGCCGCGGTCGCGCTTGGGGGCACTCCGCTCACGGGTGGCTACGGCAGCGTGGTCAAGACGATCATTGGGGCTCTGACACTGACAATCGTACGCAACGGACTGACTATCGCCGGCGTTCCGCCGTCCTGGAGTCAGGTTGCGCTTGGTGTCCTGCTGATTGCGGCCATCGCCATTTCGCTGAACCGAAGCAAGGTGGATGTCGTGAAGTGAGTGGCGAATGCTGAATGCAACGTTCCGTCCCGGGTGATGTGTCGCGCCATAGGGGGCTTGGCACGTTTCATGTCACGCCATGCCGATGATCGCCAGGTGCCGGCGATTGGTGCGCAACCTCAGAGACTGGCCGATAGCTGCTGCAGAGCGGGCGCAAACTGCGCTTACGCGAATGGTCAGTACGTCCGGCGCCCCTGCCATTGATTGTTGTTGGCGCGGATGGCTACTTTCCGACCGGCAAGGCCGTTCGATAATGGTTCCGTTGCGGTTTCCATTTCGGAGGCGAATTCGGACGACGGCCATTGCACGCTTGAATGCGTGATGGAATGGTAGGCCCCCTTTGGGGTTTGGCACATGCACTTGTGTGGCTGATCAGTTCCGCAGCCGGCCACCAGCTCCGTCGTTTCTGCCTTCGGCAGGTCGTGCGGCCTTACTTGGTCGAACAACGCTTTCTGGCGAACTTCCGCTCCAATTGTATTCGCCGCCGGAAACCCCCACGGTTCGACGAAATGTAGGTGAGATCTGCATCCGACGGGCCGTGCCTCTGGGCCTGCACGCGATGGCAGTCGAAATTGGCCATTTGTGTACCTGTCAGGGGGAATGGCATTCAACGGGATTTCGGTGTCGCAGATGCCGCAGATGCGTGATGAATGGGTGACGGACAACGGAGGCAGGCGTCCGACGATTCTGGGGGTGACGCAGTGGTTTCATAGGTCCTTTGCCAGAGCTTGGTACTGGCTGATGCCGGATCTGACCCCACCCGGACTCCTGTGGGGCCAAGCGCCCACAAGGCGCGTTGGGAAGTCCGGTGACATCGGACGTGGACACACCTCGTCGTTGTTGTGGAAGACGCGGCCTTGCAGATGCCATTCCGTGCCAAGGCCGACGCTTCCATCGCATGCCATAACTCAGGACGGGATTGAAGTCGTCGAGGGCATCGTTGCCGATGCGCGCCGAACTGAGGACTACCCCGAAACGACGTCCCTCTGAGCGAACCGTTACGGACAGAAGGATGGAGATGTGGATCAGAAAGGGCATTGCGGCCACGGTTTGAACCAGAGAGCTCACTATCCAGACCCGCGTGTCCATGTTTCTGCGATTCAGCGGCGCTGACAGAAAATCTATGCGGGCACAACATGCTCGTACCCAGCATCCGGAAATTGGATCATGTCCCATCGGCGCCAGAGGCGCGGCCACGCGAAATCGCGGTGCACGAAGAACGGGCTGCACCCTGTCGGTCAGGGTCGACGCTATGGCGGCGGATGCGGAGCGGTACGTGATCTCGTCGTACTTTGCTGGCCAAGCCCTGCGGGAGTTGCCCGAGGTGCGTGCGGATTTCGGAGGGGCCGAACCGCCGGGCGGCCTCAATCGAACATATGACGCGGAAGTTCACCTCCGGGCGGACGGGAAGGCGGCCACCCTGCTGATAGAGGTGGAGAAGGCCTTGTATCCGCGTGATGTGCGGGAGGTGCTGCGGCGGATCCCGAACATCGCGCGCGAGTGGCCTCAGACGACGGAGAGTCGGCAACCCGTGTGCGCAGCGAGGGCCGCGCCAAGGAAATGGCCAAGCACCTGCTGCACGTATGGATCGGGTTTTGATGGCGAAGCCCGCAACGCTAGATGGCTATAGTGATCACTACACGGTTGATTGCGAACGTGTCCTCATGACCCTGCTGCGCGGACTGGGCCCGTGGAAGGAATCCGTGTTTCTGGAGCGCGGACTGACTCCGAGATACCTGGTGGCGGCTCGACCGCCGGCACTCTCGACGTGGATATCGTCGTCGACCTGCAGATCCTGGCGGACACGGCGGGCTATCGCACCCTCGAGCAAATCCTGCGCGCAATGGGGGTCGAGCGGTCAAGGAACGAACGAGGCCAGAGGCTCGCGTGGAGGTGGCAGACGCACACCGAAGGCGGTGCGCTTGTGGTGGTCGAGCTGCTCACAGATGCACCGGAAATCGCTGGCGGCAAGGTTGAACCGCTTCCCGCTGAAGGGAACATTTCCGCGCTGAACATCCCGCATTCGTCCATCGTTCTTGAAATGCATCAGGTCGCGGAGATTCGAGCAGAGGTCCTTGGCGGTGTGGGACATGCTGTCGAAGTGGTGAGGCACGCCGATTTGGTGAGCTTCACGTGCTAGACGGCTTTCGCTTTCAATCAACGATTCGAGCGGAAGGACGCTCATGACCTGGTCTATTGCATTGAGCATGCTGAGGAGGGTCTTGATGGCGCCTTGCAGATGTTCCGCAAGGCCTTGGAGGGCGAGCACGGCGAAGTGATCCGGAAGTGCTTGTCAATCTTTCGCAATCGGTTCGCACAAGATGATGAGGTAGATGGGTATCGGAAGGACGGCCCGGTTGCGGTGACCCTGTTCGAGTTGGGCGAGGGTGACGAGGCTGATCAGCGCAAAGCTCGGTTGCTGAGGCAGCGGGAGGCGTGCAGCGTGATCGAGAGACTTCTGGTCCGTGTCGGTTGACTCAAATGCCCGTCCCGAGTTTCGGCCTCATCAAAATTGCCGCCGCCGTCAACGCACGCTCGAATGCCGTCAGCGTCTTCGCATTGCGGTTGACGAGCCACCACAGATAAGAGACGCGCCTGTGGACATGGAGTCTCGACCATTCAGGCCCGTCGATCCGGCAAATCGAGGGCGGCGGCACCTCACACGGCACCTCGCGCCGCCAGTCGCCGAGATCCGGATCTGCAATGCCGTCATCTGTAGGGCGTTGGTAAAGATCCGGTCCGAAGGTGATCAGCCAACCGCCAGATTTGCCGCGCCCAGTGCCAATGGAACTTTTGATTGGCATCCCGCGAGTTGGGCGCGCCCGGATTTGACGCGCGGCCGGTCTCGGCGGGACATTGAGCATGCCCGCAAGCGCCACGGCGATCGGCAATCATAGTGGTCGTGCATCCAACATGTCCTGGTACGTCGCTTTGCGGTGATGGTCGTCCGTTCGCGTGACCGAGGCATTCATCCCATGCATGCCCTGTCCTTGTGCCTGAGTTGCCCGCTCGCCTGAGCATGTCACGATGGCGCCCACGGCATGGAATTCACGATTGCGGGTCGGAATCCGACATCTCCTTCAGTGATGCTCCCATCGCATGTCCGGAACTGTGCGGGCGCGCGGCACTGCGCATTACGGCCGCGATCATGTCTCGGCCCGCTCCGCGCATTCCAGGCATGTACGTGAATCACTTCTTGCTGGGTTCGATAGTCGGACCCGCATCGGTCTCTTCAAGGTTCGTTCCCACCAGCATGCTGGCGGTACTTTGCAGGGACGACACGTCAAGCCGGCACGAGTGGGCATCTTGCTGCAACAGTTCCGGCGTTAGATGCTCATGGAACTTTTCGAAGACCAGATTGGGCGAATGTGCAAACAGATCCATGTCTTCACCCCCTGCGACGCAACGCAAGACTTGCATCAGCCCATCGCAGGATTCATGCGTCCAAACGCTCAGAAACCCGTCATGTTGCTCGACCTTGAACCCTTTGGCCCCTAACGCCAGTGCCAGTGTGCAGTTCTTGGCCGTTCCGCGACGCGTAGCCAGGATGTGGGAGTCTTCGCTCGTTTCAATGACGGGTGAAGATGAAAATCCCATCCAAGCGTAGTTCTTTCGCGCCTCCTTGAGCATGTCCAAGGCAGTCGGGTCCATGTATGCGGGCTCAAGTTCACTTTCGAACAGGTCGAACATCCTTTCTATGACCCGATCATGGATCGCGCCAGGGTCTCCGCCGAATCTCGGAGGAACACCGGTCTTTGCCGGCTGCACGATGATGACCCGTTCGAGCGCGTGAATTTCTTGAACAAGCCATCTGCGCCCAGAAAATATCAGCAGCATTCCCGGTGTCAGGATGTTGGTTATCGGCAGCGTTCCGAGTTCCTTGCCGTCGGCGATCAGGCGAAACTCCTCTGGAGTCTGGAACACGGCGTAGAATCTGTGGTGTTCGGCTAGTTTTTCTCCCTTTGGTCCCAAGAGCAGCAGCCCGTCTGACGACTGTTCAATTAATCCGGTCTCGGGTTTTCCCAAGGATCGAAGGACACCAAGGAACATCTCCACGCTCACTTGACGAAACGGGCCCTCCTGGCAGAGGACGCGATGGAGCCGGTCAGCCTTTGCGCCACCTCGCTCGGCGATGACTGACAGGATTTGATGGACGAGCGTGGAGAGATGCAATGCGTCCGGTCTCGGTGGCTCGCACCATCCTTCCAGCAACAGTTCGATCATCGCAATGGTACGGACAAGGCCAAGCCTGAGCCTGTCCACGAAATTGCTTGCGCTGTCATGCCGGAGTTCAACGGCATATTGGCGCAGGACGGCAGGCTGTCCTTCTCGACGACCCGAGCGTCCCAACCTTTGTCGAAGGGACGCCACGCTGAAGGGAGCGCCAACCTGCGCGACACACGTTACGTCTCCAATGTCGATTCCAAGTTCCAGTGTTGACGTGCAGATGGCGGTCGTGGGGAGATTTGCGTCCTTGAGCCGGTCTTCGACGAAGTCCCGATGTTCTCGCGACAGGCTGGCGTGATGTGGATAGAACTCCTGAGGCAGATGCGCCCTTTCGCAAAGTTCACGCAAGCTGTCGGCATATTTTTCGACCGATTGCCGCGCACCCGCAAACACGAGATTATCGCTGCCTCGAAGATGCTTGAACAGGTGCGCAGCAACTGAATCCTCCGCGGCGAGCGTATCGTCATCGTCGTCCTCGTTGCCCGCCACGTAGCCGCGAACTTGCAGGAGAAGCTCGGATTCGCCGCCTTTGGCTTCCATCAGCGCCACGGATTCCGCCTTGTCGGGTCGCAGATAGGCGCTGGCCAACTTCATGTCGCCGAGCGTCGCTGACAGTCCGACCCGCCGAATTGGGCGCTTCACGGCGATTTCCAGCCTTGTCAGCAAGGAGCGCATCTGAACGCCGCGTTCGCTGTCCAACACGCTGTGCAATTCGTCGATGACGACGGCACGAATCGCGCCGAACAGGCGCGGAACCTCAAGACCACGCCGGATGAACATGGCCTCAAGCGACTCTGGCGTGATCAGCAATATTCCCTTCGGCGCCTTGAGCGCGCGCGACTTGACGCTGGCTGAGACATCGCCGTGCCAAGGGTAGACCGGAATTTCGGCATTGTGGCAGATGTCCTCGAGCCGCATTGCCTGGTCCGTGATCAAGGCTTTCAGCGGGCCGACATACAGCAGGTCGAAACCGCCGGTCTGGGCCGGGTCGACGAGCACTTGCGAAATCAAGGGCAAAAAGGCGGCTTCGGTCTTACCCGCGGCTGTCGAGGCTGAGATGATCAGATCGTCGTCGCTGTCGACGATGGCGTGGATGGCGTCAGCCTGTATCTTGCGCAGTTCACGCCACCCCCGCGATCGCACCCATTTTTGAACCGGATGCGCAAGCTTGTCGAAAGCCGAAACCATTGGGCGGCGTCAAAGCTGGAAACTGACCAGATCGTCGTCGCGCTCGGATGGCTGAGCGCCTGTCGCTTCGTCCACGTCGCTCAGGTCGTCACCCTGATCTTCTGACACCTCGACCTGCTCAATCAGATCTGACCATTCGACTCCCGGGTTTTGGTCCAGAACGGCAAGCAGGTTCACGAAGGCCGTCACCGTGTTGCGCGGCGTGCGGAAATAGGCCTCGCCGATACGTTGCGAGCAATGGTGCATGAACGCCTTCAACGCGTCGTCAGGAAGTGGGCTTTCCTCGCCATGCACGACCCGTCGAAGATTTTCCAGGAGGACATAGAGGTCCTCGGGGGTCAGGCTCGCGAGCCGGATCACCGGTCCTGACATGTCCACGAGGTCGTCGCGTACAAAGGTGTTTTCAGCCAAGCGTGACTGAAGTGCTTCATAGCTGTAGAGGCCTCGCCGGGTATTCGTCAGGAATTCAGGCGTCCCGCCCATCAGAAAGCCAAGGTTCTGAGCGCTTCCTTGAAGTACGTCATTCAGAATGCGCAGGAGTTGCTCGTAGTTCGAATTTCGTGCTTGCGCCGATGTGAGCTTGTAGAGGTTCACCATTTCGTCCATGCCGACGAGCAAGCCCTTGTAACCTGCTTCGCAGACGAAGGCAGACATGAGCTTCAGGTGGTCGTAAACGCTCGCGTCATCAATGATGGTGCGCACGCCGAGAGCCTTTCGCGCATCGGTTCGCGTGGCAAACTCTCCTCGCAACCATCGCAACGCGGATGCCTTCAGTTCCCCGTCACCGGTTTCATGGCCTTCCCAGTACCGGCGCACGACCTCGGAAAACTGGAATCCACCGGTCAGTTCCTCGAAGTATGCAAGTTTCTCCCTGATCACGTTGTCGGTTGGCAGATCGCGTTCCTCTGACTCGCGATGCGCGGTCGAAACAAATCGTTCCACGACGCTGGCCAGCGCGCCGCCGTCTGGCTTGGTGCGCGTCGAGAGATTGCGCGCCATTTCGGCATAGAGCCCACGGGCCTGGCCGCCACTTGCATGCAGGCGGCGATCGGGTGCCAGATCGGCAAACATCACCACCAGGCCCTTTTCCAGCGCGACGAGCCGGATCAGGTTCATGAAGAAGGTCTTGCCTGAACCGTATTCGCCAACGATGAATCTAATCGCCGAACCGCCACCGGAAATTCGATCCATGTCCTTGACCAGTTCTTCGATCTCGCGAACGCGACCAACCTGAATGTGACGCAATCCCAATTTAGGAACCACTCCTGCACGAAGGGCTTGAACAATCGCGTCGCGTTCACGGGGCTTGAGTCTCGACATGGCGTGCCTCCTCATTGAATTTCTTCACTAATGCATCGGCGAGGGCAGGGGAAATCTCGAAGCCGTCATGCTCTTCCACGAGCGCCTCGTCATAGGTCTCGAATGCCCATTCGTTGATGCCTTCCATCGCTCCCGAAGCCAAAAGTCCGGATCGGGCACAAAGGGCCTGGAAACTCTCCTCTGTCCAATGCGCCTTGTCTATCAGCGCCTTCACCAAGGCCGTGTGTCTTTCGTCCAGGCCGGCCAGTACTGCTGGTCGGGCATCCTCCCGGCCCGATGCGCCGTCGTCAAAAATTGTGCCGAGGACAGCCGAAACACGTTGGGTGTCGGACCTGATCATGGCAATCCGTGCAGCGTCCAGCTTCAGCGCTCTAGACGAAGGCTCTGGGGGAATTGCCTCTCCGGGCACGCCAGGGTCGGCTGCCCTGACGCGAACAGGGCCGTCGCCAGCGTGGAGGTCGGAGTGGACAAGCGCCGAGTCGAGCCCCAACGCATTGTAGATCTTCTCTATGCCGACGACCTCCTCGGACTGAATGACTCCGTCGGCATGTGCGGCGGCAATGAGTGCCATCCTGATGGACGCCTGCGCAGCAGGTGTCGAATCCTTGAGCTTGCGACGAAGCAACGCCATGTCCGGCGCGACGGCCAGCATCCACTCGGTGTTTGCGACGAGGCGACGCCGTTCCATTGCGCTGAGGCCTTCCATCTCGTGGGCCCGCGCCAACAAGGAATTCCGCTCGCTCTCGGCGACTTGACCGTCTGCGTGGACAACGAAAGAATTCAAGGCCGTCTCGACCAGTGCCTCGCGGTACAGGACAGAGACGTCTTCAAGTTGTGCAATCGGTTCTCCAAGTTCAAAGATGACTACAGGTTCTTCGATCTTTGGAGAGCGCAGCGCAAAGCGGGGATCGGGGGCGAGGCCGAAGCCGATGCGCGCGAGCGCGTCAGCCGCATCCGTCAGGTTGCGCTTGCTGAGCTTGTCAGGGCGGGCGCCTTCGAGTCGCTCCACGACATCCGCCACAGGCACCAACCCTCCGTCGCGCACAACGGTACTGGCCCACGAACTGAGCTTTGACAACGCTTCGCTCGGAAACAGGTCCCAAAGCCCTTCAGGCAAAAGAGCTTGAGCTTCCAGGCTGCCCCGCCCTTCAGGATTTCGGCCAAGGTAGCGGCTGAGCTTGTCCAAATCGTCCATGGCCTCGTCTGCGAGTTCCTGAGCGATTTCGACAGGTTTGCGCAATCCCGAAATGTCCGGAACCGAACTTCCGTCGACAGTGGCACTGATCGAGACTTCGAACTCGCTCGAGGCCGCGCGATATCTTGCATTCAGTGTCTTGCGCGGCCTGCCGACTTCCAGGCCATCGGGAAATCGTTCGTCAAACCGCATCCTGAACAGCGCAATGAACTCCTCCCTGCAGCGCGTCGCGGCCGTTCGAACATTGCCTTCGGGGTGGCACATGAACCAACTCAGCAGCCAGTCTGCGCAAAGTCTATCTCCTCGGCCAATGCGCGCGCCAATCGCATATTTCATGGAGATTGGAATGTCCCAACCTTGACGCTCGAATGCAGGGTGAATTTCCTCAAGATCAGTCTCCGACAACATGGCGACATCGAGGAACTCTCCAAGATACCGCTGAACGGAGTGATTGTCGGCATAAAGTGAATGCAGTCGCCGGACTTCGCCTATGATCTCTTGTGCCTCTGCCCTGGATTGATCGACAAAGAAGCGCCGTTCCAGTCCGTAGAAATACAAGAACATGTAACCGGGGTTGTACGACGCGTCGGCTCGCCCGCTTGCCAGCCAATCGAGGTATGTCGCCCTGCATTGGGGGGAGATTTCAAAGTAGCCGGGCCAATAAGGCAAACCGTCCCCAGACGTGTCCACCCCTTTTCGTGCCACCGCAAGCGAGGGATTGATGTAGGCCCGGACCTTGCCTCGATAGCCAAATTCTCTCGAACGTGGCGGCAGTCCCACATAGATCATCCCGCCAATGTCGCGACCGGCAACCTTCACTGTCTCGGACGAGGACACCCAGCCGGTGCCGGTCGTTGCCTTGCGCCTCGTTTTGGCTGTTCGTGGCTGATCGCTGCGCCAGGATGGCTCTGATAGCTTCTCGGAGGTGATGCTACCGGGGTGTGAGATGGCGCTCTTGTCTTGCCCGACCGGGCTGGTGCCACGTGATGACGTTCCCTCCGCCAATCCAATGCTGGTTGCCGGCTCGGCCACCCCGCGTCTCTGGATTGGGCTGAGTTCCGTCGATGCGGTGTCTGGTTTGGCCCCGGCATGGGCGGGATTGGAACCCTCAGGCGAAATGTTCGCTTGGTCCCGAGAAGCGATTTTCCGCGCTCGTCGTTTCTCACCCCACCAAACCAAAAGGACCGGAACGCAAATCACAAACAGCGCTTGTGCACCTTCAGACTCGCTTGGAAACAACATGACCGCTAATGCAGAGCAGAGAATAAAATAGAGAACAAAGAAGAAAACCATACGAGAGATCTTGAAGGCAGCCGCCATTTCGCACCTCATTTCTTCGATATTAGACGGGGATTCGAGTCTCGCAATTCTGATTTCAGATATGGTTCCACACTAGTATCGGACGAAATGCCGCCTGTTCCCAACGCAGACAATTGGTCGGGCGACGTTCGTCCCTTGAATTTCGATGGCGCGGGGCGGCATCGCACATGGTGAGTCCGCAACTTGAAAACTGGTCTTCCGAGGCGAGGCGGGTTTGTCGCCAACGGCATGCGACGTCAAGCGCTTTCGAGTGGACTTGCGGCAGTCGGCCTTGCGGACTGAGGCTGCAATGAGGATGTGACGTGTCTCGCAGGTGGTCACGCAGGCCGAGGACAAGTCGGCCAATGTCATCAACCGAGACATCCCAGGAGGGCACTCAGTTCCGACTCTGCCCGATCTTGCCGGCGGCCGATGTGACCAGCGGGGCGCCGAGACGAAGGCTCGTGACGAAGAGAGTGACGCAGCACGCATTGATGAACGATGGAAACGCGTATCCGCTCCGCGTGCGCAGCTGGCTTTGCCGGCATCTGTCGATGGTGACGCCTGCCGGCACAGTGACGGTAAGTTCGGTGGCAATATGGCAAGCTTGAGTGATGGAACCTCGACCCTTCGCTGCATGGTTCGCCGCATTTTTTACGAAAGCTGTTGCGAAGGAATGGAAGCAAGGCAGTGCGCCGGACATATGTCATGCTCCTCTTCGAAATTGAATTTGCCGCAAGAATTGCACTTTGGATCGAAGGGGTTCGAAGCCGTGATCCGCCGAGCGCACGGCTCCACGCATGCAACCGGCCAAGGCCGTTTCATCCGGTGTCCTCCAGGCATCGGCGGTCATTCGCGCAATTCCATAACCTGGCGACCATTGGATGACATGCTTACCATGGCCCCGTCCTCCTTCTATGCTGGTGCAATCGAATCGGCGTGAGTGGCCAGAAATGTTGGAAGACCGACGCAACGCAGATGCGGACTTGGTCCGGGTCCGAGAGCGTTTAGCCGGTCTGGACGCCGAAAGGAGCCAGCTTCAGCGTGAACTGGAAGCTCTTGAGGTTCGGCTGGCCTCTGAACCCGCTCCAGTTGCGAAAGGACCTGCCCCTGATAGTGCTCCTGTCACGAACAACTCGTCATCGCGTGAGAAAGTTGAATTGTTCTGCCGCCTTTTTGCCGGTCGGCCCGACGTGTTTCCCGTGCGGTGGGAAAGCAGCCGGAGTGGCCGATCCGGATACTCGCCCGCCTGTTTCAACGAGTGGGTCAAGGGCATTTGCGGCAAGCCGAAGGTCAAGTGTCGAGAGTGCCCTCACCAGAAGTTCATTCCACCGGACGCAGGCGTCATCGAAAGGCACTTGCGTGGCGGCCAAGACGGGAATTTTGTCGCTGGAGTCTATCCATTGCTGCAAGACGATACATGCTGGTTTCTGGCGGTCGA
>JAJEAC010000133.1 GCA_022824315.1 Silicimonas sp. | reverse complement strand
TCTCAACCTCCTTGATCAGACCCTCGAGCTGATCGAGGAAGATCGGATGCGCGTAGATCGACCACCCGTTGACGACAAGTGGCGATTGAGACGGCGCAGCATCCATTGTCATTCGTCATCGGGTGACAGTGGCTCTTCGAGGTCTACTTCGGCGTCTCCGACCAGCGCCCTGATCCGATCGTGCAAGCCGCCATTGAGCGCCTGAAGGCGTTCGGGATGTGCCTTGAAATCGGCCTCAATGAAATCGAGGAAGGCACCTAGCGCAGGATCATCCTCCGAGGCGCGAACCGGCTCAATGTAGATTCGACCGGTATGTTCGGTGCAATAACGAATCCTGTCGCCTTTACCGAGCTTCAGTTGTTTGCGCACTCCGCTTGGCACCGTCGTTTGATAGCGATCTGTGAGTTTGGAGGTTTCCTCCATGAGTGCCGTCACGACGGACTCCTTAATGCGTTGAATGAATGGTGCAATTCAGGAGATAATGCGTTGTAATGTCAATTCTTGCAATTTTCCGTGAAGGTGATCTCGTTCGAAGTCTGGAGAATTTCGTGGGGGCTCACGTCCAGATCCAGGTGCCTGCGACCTTGGGGCCGACTCGCGCGGACCCGGCGGTTTGATCGACGCCCGGCGAATGTGAAGGGTGCGTCGATCCGAACATGGCGAGGCACCTTACCGTTTGGCGGCGTAGTACGAAACCCTGCGCTCAAGATACGCCAGAATCTCGGAAATCGTGAACGCGAGCGCGAACAGGACGATCAGGACGGCCCAGAAATGCCCCATCAGGAAATTCGCCGCGTAGAGCTCGAACAGCGCGCCGAAGCCAACGATGGAAATCAGCAGTTGCCCGATAATGACGCCCTTGACGGCGCGAATGATGCCAATTCGTATGCCGCCGAGAATCTCAGGAAGGGCGGCCCAAAGATACACCTTGAAGAACGCGTCCAGCGGGGAGGCGCCGAAGCTCCGCGCCATGTCCACCAGTGACCGGTTGATCTGCTTCACGCCCGCTCGGGCGTTGAGAATGATGATCCAGATGGCAAACAGCGTCGTCGTGATGATGATGGCCCTCATGCCAAAGCCGAACAGGACCATGAGAACCGGCACAAGCGCCGTCAGCGGCGCGCTCAGGAACACGTTCACCCACGGCAGCAGCAATTCATCCAGCAGACGGTTCTTGCCCATCAGGATGCCTGTCGGGATGCCAATGCAGATGGCGGACAGAACGCCCACGCAGAACGCATAGGCGGTTTCGGCGAGCGCTTTCTGGAAGGCGTCCGTGCCAATGACGCTGAAGAGGGTCGCGACGACTTCCGAGAGCGGCGGGACGAAGAACGTCAGCCCGGACTGGCCAATGATTTCCCACAGAAGGCCCCAGACGATCAGCGAAGACATGCCTGGCAGGCGGTATCCCAGGAGAGTCATCGGTCATTCCACATAGCGGCGCAGCGAGGTCCATATCTCGTCCACAATGTCGAGATACTCGGGGTCGCGGCGGATGTTGTCGACTCCCTTCCCGCGGAAGCTGGAGGGGCGGATGATTTCGGAGACGCGGCTCGGTCTCGGCAAGAGAATTGCGACCTGGTCCGAGACATAGACCGCTTCCTCGATCGAATGGGTCACGAAGATGAAGGTCTTCTTCTGGTCCTGCACGAGGCCGAGCAGGTCCTCTTGGAATTTCCGCCGGGTCTGTTCATCGACTGCCGAGAAGGGCTCGTCCATCAGCAGGACCTCTGCGTCGACGGCAAGGGCGCGTGCCAGCCCGACCCTTTGGCGCATGCCGCCGGAGAGTTCGTGAGGATACGCGTTCTCGAAACCGGCCAGGCCGACCTGCTTGATGTAGCTTTCGGCGACCGCCTCGCGCTCGGAGCGCGCCACGCCGCGCAATTCCAGTCCGAAGGCCACGTTGCGAATGACGCTGGCCCAGGGAAGCAGGGCGAAGTCCTGAAAGACGAACGCCCGGTCCGGACCCGGGCCGGTGACCTTCTGACCGTTTACCTCGACCTCCCCGGACGTGGGTTCAAGCAGGCCCGCGATGATCTTGAGGAGCGTGGTCTTGCCGCATCCCGAGGGGCCAAGGAGCGATGTCAATTGACCGAGTGGAAACTCGAGCGAAAGATCGTTCAACGCTTCCACGTCACCGAAGTTCTTGGAGATGTTCCGCGTGGAGACAGCGATTTCGAACGCGGTGTCCTCCGTGGCGTCCGTTCCCGTCTCGGCAGCGCTAGTCTGAGGCATAGCCACGTTGGTTCCCCTTGAAGAGCGCGGCTTCGACCCTTTCCAGAAGATTCAGGAAAAGGACTGCCAGAAGAATGATGGAAAAGATCGCCGCATACATGCTGGGATAGTCGGCAATGGAACGGCTGTAGGTGATGATGTCGCCGACTCCCGTAGGCGTAATCTTGAGTTCGGCCAGAATGGCGCCGATGAAGCCGGCGGAAATGCCGAGACGCAGTCCGGCGAATATCACGGGCGAAGCGGCCGGAATGATGATCTTCAGGATGATGTCAAGGTCCGTGGCGAGATAGGAGCGTCCCATTTCCTTGATTGAATCCGGCGTGTTGCGAACGGCTCCGGCCGTGTTGAGCACGATGACCGGCATTGCCATGATGCAGACGACCAGGACCTTGGAGGTCAGGCCAATCCCGTAGGCAAGGATCAGCAGGGGAATGAGTGCTGCAAGCGGCGCAGCCTGCATGACGATGAAGATCGGCGAGAACAGCCAGTCGAAGAACCGGCTCAGTCCCACCCAGACCCCGATGGCAATGCCCAGAACGGCCGAAATGGCGATACCTACGGCCAGGGGCTTCAGTGTCTCGGCATAGGCATCGAGCATCGTTCCGTCGCCCATCATGCGCATGAGCGCACCCATTGATTCCATGAAAGTCGGGAAGGCGAAGCTGACGGGGATGTGCCCCGCGATTTCCCAGGCTCCGAAGAGGATCACGGCGGAAAGGACCTTGAGCGAGAGCGAGCGGTTCATCATGGGGCAGGCACCCTGTCTGGATGTTGGATGTCGCCGCGCCACTCAAGTGGCGCGGCGACCTTGCTCGGCTTACTGCATCGCCGCGTCAAGCGGCTTGAGGTACCAGAAGTCCTCGATGTTGAGCATGCTTGGATCGCCCTCAAGCTGACCGGCGGCACTGTACCATTCCAGATCCGCCATGGCCGCAGTGCGGCCGCCGCCGTCGGCGTCGTAGAGACCTGCCTCGACCGCATCGGCGTAGAAGCCGTCGAGCTCGGCGAGGATTTCCTCCGGCAGTTGGCCGATCGGCCCGTCGGGGTCGGTCTCGCGGCGAATGATGGTCGGATCTTCGTGCATGTCGCGGTAGACGCTGAGAAGCGCATCAACGAAGATCTGCACGTCGCCCTCGTTCTGCTGGATCCAGTCGAGATTGCCGAACAGGGCTTCGTCGCTGGCCTCGACGTCGAACATCTCGAGCACGTTGAAATTGGCGCCGGCCTCGCTGCGCATCAGCTTGTTCTTGTTCGACAGGTCGATGATGGTTGCATCGGCGCGTCCTCCTAGCAGCGCTGCCACGCGGTTTGCCGAGCCTGGCACGTAGGAGCGATCGCCGAACGTCAAGCCCAGACGGCTCTCGATGACGTTTGCAATCGCGTCCGTGCCACCTCCGCGCGAGTGCAGCAGGATCGGTTCTCCGTCCAGGTCCTCAAGCTTGCTGTACGTCTTTGTCGTGACGGGGAAGAACTTCAGCTTGGAGAGCTGAAACAGGATCCGCAGCGGCGCCTTCGAGCGCTGCATCGCCGCATAGGGCGTGCCGAAGCCAATGTGCATCTGGCCGCTGAGCACCGCCTGGATGGCCAGTTCCTCGTCGGCAAACGCGGTCCATTCGTAATCGAGGCCGTTTGCCTTGGCGCGGTCCAGCGCCACGAAGAACGCGGCCAGTTCGTCCGACGGAGTCTCTGCCAGCGCAATACGGATCGTGTCTGCGTTTGCCATCGACAATCCGAGTGCAAACGGCAAGGCCGTCACCGTGACCATGATTTTCTTCAAGATGCGTCTCATCGTGTTTCCTCCCTTAGATAGATGAGCAAGTCTCATGGATGTTCCTGGTTCAGGCACGGGTTTCTTCGTGCCGCCAAGCGGTTCGCTGTCATTCCTCCCCGAACAGGCGTGTCGCGACAGAATTGAGATGCGTGCGCATCGCTGCATGAGCGGCGATCGGATCCCGTGCCTCGATCGCGGCTGCGACTGCGTCATGCTCGACGAAACTGGGATGGGCCCGCGCCGGTTGCGGCGACTGGCGAATGACGGTGCCCCACGCCACGGCGCGCCGGACCTGGTTCAACTGATTGAAAAGGGACAGCAGCAGCACGTTGTCCGTCGCCTCCGCAATGATCCTGTGAAACGCATCGTCCCGCGCCTCGTAGGCTTCCCAGGTCGTCGCCTCCAGGCAGCGGCTGCAAGCCAGCTTCAAACGGATCACCGCAGCGTTCGAGGCGTTGAGCGCCGCTTCGCGAGCGATCGCCGGCTCAAGCGAAAGCCGCGCCCGCATCAGATGGATCGGTGTCACCTGCCTGGTCAGTTCCGCTAGGCTGCCGGTGTCCGCGCTGTCGCCATGGGCCGCAACGAACGTGCCCTTGCCGACATGGCGCCAGATCGCTCCTTCGCGTTCCAGCGCGTCCAGCGCGCCGCGAAGCGTGTTTCGGCTCATGTTCAGCATGACCGTCAACTCTCGCTCGGGCGGCAGTCTGTCGCCGGGGCGGAAGCTTCCCGTGGCGATGAATGTCCTGAGCGCGGTAACCGCGTCGTTTCGATCAATGAAGTCCGGTTTCGTCTGCATGCACTCGCCAAATTGGTTGATCAATTTTCTAATATTGGTTCAAGCTTGACTGATTCTCGTTGCCAGCGCAACGATTTTCGGCGAAATTGAGGTCTTTGAGATGCCAGATTGGTTGAGATTGATTTGGCACGGTCGCTGCGCTAAAGCGTGAGCGACATGAGGAAGTCTATGAGGAACCTGAATTCCAATGCCGCAGTTCGCAATCGAAGTTCCGCCTGTCGTGGCCTTGCCGATAGCCACGAACTCCGCTCTCTTTCCGGTTCGCCGGGTCTACTGCATCGGCCGCAACTACGCCGCCCACGCGATCGAGATGGGGCACGACCCTGATCGCGAGCCGCCGTTTTTCTTTCAGAAGAATCCCAATAACCTGACGTCTTCCGGAATATTCCCGTATCCGTCGCAGAGCGAGGATGTTCATCACGAGGTCGAGGTTGCGGTGATGCTGAAATCGGGCGGCACCGACATCGCGGTTGGCGATGCCTTGGATCACGTGTTCGGCTATGCGCTTTCGCTGGACATGACCCGACGTGACCTGCAAGGCGTTCAGAAGAAAATGGGACGACCGTGGGAAATCGGCAAGGCGTTCGAGCAGTCAGCGCCGACCGGTCCGATTCACCCCGTGTCCGAGGTCGGCCATCTCGGCAAGGGCCGCATCGCGCTGACGGTGAACGACGAGCTTCGGCAGGAAGGCGACATGAACCAGATGATCTGGAAGGTGCCGGAGATCATCGCCTACCTGTCGGAGTATTTCGAACTCTCGGCTGGCGATGTCATCCTTTCCGGAACTCCGGCTGGCGTGGGTCCGGTGGAAAAGGGTGACACCATGATCGCGGAAGCCGAAGGCCTCGGCAGCATGACAGTATCAGTCGCGTAGCGCATCAGGCCCGCTCAGGTCCGACTCCCGGTCGCGACCGCAGGCTTTCTTTCGCCTCGCTTGCACAGGATAATAGGATGCGCCGCAAAACCACGTCTTCAGGGCGGTGAGCAGTCACGTGACGTTGCGGTATGATGTTTCCACCGCATGGAGGAACGACACGGCGGAGGAACTGGCAGAAAGCAGCAGGAACGAGTCGTCTCCGGTTCGAATCGCCATCGCGCCCATATGCTCCATGACCGTACGGCCGGTGCCGCCGATTTCAAAGGACGGCACGTCAAGCGGGCAAACCCGCTCCATTGCGGAGAGCGTGTCAGGGCCCGCAACCTCCAGGACGATCCACGAATCTGTCTGGTCGGTCGTGTAGCCGGTCCCAGCCAGCCGATCCTGCACGGTCGCTTCTGCATCGGGCGTCGCGTGCGGAAAGATCAGCAGCATCTGGTCAGGTGACGTTCGAATCGCCCGGACCTCGCCGCTGAGTGTCGAGCGCGTCGGATCCGGGACGTCCAGGGACCAGCCGTTTCTGAGCGCTTCTGCCAGCGCATCCTGACCGTCCAGCGGCGTCGCGATCGAGACAATCGCCAGATCGTCGCGTTCGACGATGCGATTCCCGGAAATTTCCAGATTTGCGCCGCCAAGGACTGGCGCTGCTTCCAGTGTGATCTCATCCACGTTGGCGCACTCCGTCGGGGTCGACGTGGTGGGGCGAGCAGACCTCGACCAGGACGTCCTGGTCACGGACGGGCGAATAGGCCCGAACCGTCTCGCCCATTCGTTCCGTGCCTCGCTTCAAGAAGCCGAGTCCGACCGAAATCCCGAGTTCCGGCGAATATGCGACCGAGGTCATCCAGCCCTGGTCGTGGGCCATGTCAGCCGGATCGCCCGGATTCAGGAAATGTGCGCCCGCCGTCAGGATGACGGAACGATCCACGGGCCGGAACCCGGCAAGACGCATCCCGTCGTCCGCGTTCATTGCGTCGCGTTTCGAGAGTCTCAGTCCGATCGCGTCTTTCGAACTGGACAGCATGCTTCCAAGTCCAAGCATCCGTGCCGTGGTCTGCCCGGTGATCTCGTTGCCGGCCACGTGGCCCTTCTCGATGCGCAGGACGCCGAGCGCCTCGGTTCCATACGGCACGGCATCGAACTCCTCGCCCGTCTTCATCAATGCCCGGATCATGCTGTCGCCGAAGCGTGCAGGCACGGCGATCTCGTAGGCAAGCTCGCCCGAGAAGGAAATCCGGAAGAGCCGGGCGGGCGTGCCGCCAAACACCGAGCACTTGGCGCAGGCCATGAACGGGAAGGCATCATTGGAGAGATCAAGATCGTCGACCACCTTCGCGAGCAAGGCCCGGGAGTTCGGCCCGGCAATCGCAAACTGCGCCCAGCCGTCGGTTGTCGATATCAGGTGTACGTCCAGATCCGGCCAGAGGCACTGGCGAGCGAATTCCAGGTTGCGGAACACAAGCACCGCGTTGGCGGTCGTGGTGGTCATCACGAAGTGGCTTTCCGAAAGCCGAGCCGTTGTTCCGTCATCGTAGCAAATGCCATCTTCGCGGAGCATCAGGCCGTAGCGAACCTTGCCCACGGGCAGTTTCAGGAATGCGTTGGCGTATACCCGGTTCAGGAACTCGGCAGCATCGCGGCCCTGGATGTCAATCTTCCCGAGCGTCGTTACATCGCAGATGCCCACCGACTTTCGAACCTGAGACGCCTCGCGGTCCACGCTGTCGCGCCAGCCCTTTTCCCCAGGCTTCTTGAACCACTGGGCACGCAGCCACATGCCGGCCTCCACGAAGTCTGCGCCGTTCTCCTCCGCCCATTTGTGACTTGGGGTCAGGCGATGCGGCCGGAAGTGCTCGCCGCGCGCGCGCCCTCCAAATGCTCCGATGGCGACCGGCGTGTAGGGCGGGCGGAATATGGTGGTGCCCGTCTCTTCAATGCTCTTTCCGGCGGCTTCCGCCATCAGGGCGAGCCCCAGGACATTGGCCGTCCTGCCCTGGTCCGTCGCCATTCCCAGCGTCGTGTAACGCTTCAAGTGCTCGACCGACCGGAAGCCCTCCTGGTGGCTTTGCCGGACATCCTTGGTCGTGACATCGTTCTGGAGATCCACCCACGCCCGGTTTCGAAGCCCCGTCACATGCCAGAACGGAGCTGCAGCAAAGCTCTCGTCGACGGCCTCAACTGGCGTTCCCGGTGAACCCCCGGCACCGAGATCCCCGGCAATTTCGGCACCCGCTCCGTGGCCTTCCCGGATTGTCGCGGCAAGCGTCATGGTCCCGTTGGCTGCACCTGCCACGCTCATGCCCGGTGGCAGCTCGCCACCCGGAACAAATCCGACGACCTCGGCGTTCCAAACCGGGCGGCCGCGATGATGGCAGGTCAGGTGCACATTGGGCGACCATCCGCCCGACACCGCCAGGCAATCGGCGTCGATCCGGCGGCCGTCGCCGAGGCGAATTGCGCGGATTCCGCGGCGTCCGATCGTGTCTTCAACGACATCGCCCTGGCGGGCGTCAACGACTGCCGTGATCTCGATGCCCTTGTCGCTCAGGTCGTCGGCTGTGCGAAGTCCGTCATCGTTGTTCGTGAATACCGCAACCCTTCTGCCGGGCGCGACGCCGAACCGGTTGACGTAGGCACGTACGGCGCCTGCCAGCATGATACCCGGACGATCGTTGTTGCCAAAGGCCATGGAGCGTTCAGTAGCGCCCGCGGCAAGCAGGGCGCGCCGCGTGTAGATGCGCCAGAGCACTTGGCGCGGCCTGTCTTCGGCGTCGACGAGATGATCGGTGCGGCGCTCGATCGCTCCGTAGATCCCGTGATCGAAGGCTCCGAATGCGGTTGTGCGTGTCATCAGCCGCACATTGCCATTGGCTGCGAGTTCGGCAGTGGCCTCGGCCACCCAATCCGCGCCGGCCTGTCCGCCGACTTCATGGGTTTCGGCGCTGAGACGTCCACCCGGGACGAAGTCCTCGTCGACCAGAATCACGCGAAGCCCGGATCGCGAGGCCGCCAAAGCAGCGGAGAGACCGGCCGGTCCGGCGCCGATCACAAGGAGGTCGCAATGCAGGAATCCGTGATCGTAGGCATCCGGATCCGGCTGCATGGACAGCCGGCCAAGACCTGCGGAAGCGCGGATGAGCGGTTCGTAGACCCTTTCCCAGAACGCTTTCGGCCACATGAAGGTCTTGTAGTAGAAGCCGGCCGCAAGAAAGGGCGACAGGAGATCGTTGACGGCCATCAGGTCGAAGGCGAGGGGGCCTCGGTGGTTCTGGCTTGTGGCGTACAGGCCGTCGAACAACTCGACCGTCGTGGCGCGGGTGTTGGGCTCCTGCGCAGCGCCGTCCCGAAGCTGCACAAGCGCACTGGGCTCCTCCGACCCGGACGAGAATATGCCTCGGGGGCGGTGATACTTGAACGACCGGCCCACCAGGCGTTCGCCGTTTGCAAGAAGTGCCGAGGCGAGCGTGTCGCCCTGATAACCAGTCATCCAGCGGCCGTTCCAGCTGAAGGCAAGCGTCCGTTCCCGGTCGACCATGCCTCCTTCGATCCGCATCGCCTGGGTCATCGCGACCGACCTTGGGCGCGAGCGACGTTCCGGGCGAGTTCCACCTTGATCACTTCGTGGGTCAGGGTGCTGCGCGTCACCACCAGCCACGAGCGGTCGCCCTGCTCGTGATACCAGAGCTCGCGGTGGTCGCCTGCCGGGTTGTCCCTGAGGTAGGCATAGTCATGCATTTCCTCGACGGTGGCAGTCATGCCGTCGGGGCGGTCGATCAGGCTCGCATCGCCAAGCACGACGAATTCCGCTGCGTCTCGGGGGCCGAGCAAGGGATGGTCGATGATCATCCGCGGCGCCTTCCGGTCCGTCCTGGCCATGATTCGTGCCGCGTCGTCGGTTGCATGTCCGTCCCTCAGTGCAGGTTAGGTTGGGCCCCTACGCCCTTTTCGTCGATCATCGCTCCCT
The DNA here is from genome assembly GCA_022824315.1 of Silicimonas sp. Classification (GTDB taxonomy): domain Bacteria; phylum Pseudomonadota; class Alphaproteobacteria; order Rhodobacterales; family Rhodobacteraceae; genus JAJEFO01. Next base: position 25,179 of record JAJEAC010000133.1, on the reverse strand, counting down.
GTCGAAAGCGATCAAGGCGGAAGAAGCGCGCGGTCTCATGGGGTTGGCCGCTCGCAAGAAGATGGGCGTAGCAGTAGCCGGAGGCGGGCGTTGCCTTGAAGCCGCCGTAGCACCACCCGGCATTCAGGTAGAGCCCCTCGACATGGGTTCTGTCGATGAACGGGGAGCCATCCATGGACATGTCCATTACGCCGCCCCACATCCGGAGCAGGCGCGCTCGCCCGATCATCGGCATGATTGCCATGCCGCCCTCGCAGACGTCCTCAACGACCGGCAGGTTGCCGCGCTGCGCATATGTGTTGTAGCCGTCGATGTCACCGCCAAACACCAGCCCGCCCTTGTCTGACTGGCTGACATAGAAGTGCCCCGCACCAAAGGTAATCACTCCGGGCAGCACTGGCTTTAGCCCCTCGGAGACAAAGGCCTGCAGCACATGGCTCTCGATGGGCAGGCGCAGTCCGGCGAGCGCGGCGACGCGCGACGACGATCCCGCCGCGCACATGGCGACCTTTTTTGCCTTGATCGGCCCCTTGGTGGTCTCGACGCCGAGGCAACGGCCGTCCTTGATGTCGAATCCCGTCACCTCGCAGTTCTGGACGATGTCGACGCCACGCCGGTCCGCGCCTCTCGCATAGCCCCAGGCCACGGCGTCGTGGCGCACCGTGCCGCCCCTGGGCTGCCACAATGCACCCGTGATCGGAAAGCGGGCGCTTTCGTGGTCGAGGTACGGGCACATCTTGCGGATCTCGTCGGGACCGAGAATGACAGCGTCGGCGCCCGACAGCCGCATGGCATTGCCGCGCCGGACAAAGGCGTCCCTTTGCGGATCGGAGTGACACAGGTTCAGGATGCCGCGCTGGCTGACCATCGCGTTGTAGTTGAAGTCCTGTTCCAGCCCTTCCCAGAGCTTGAGCGAGAACTCGTAGAAGGGCTGGTTGCCCTCGAGAAGGTAGTTCGAGCGGATGATGGTCGTGTTGCGGCCGATGTTGCCTGACCCGAGCCAGCCTTTTTCAAGCACGGCAACGTTGCGTTCCCCGAACTCCTTGGCGAGGTAGTATGCCGTCGCCAGCCCGTGACCGCCGCCGCCGATGATGACGATGTCGTATTCCGGCTTGGGCTCCGGTTCGCGCCAGGCCGGCTGCCATCCGCGGTTGCCCGTCAGGCCCTCTTTCAGGATTCTCAGTGCCGAGTATCGCATTGCGTTCCAGGCGGCTTGGTTCAGTATCGGGCAATAGCGGGAGACTTTGACCTTTCATATGCTGGAACTGGACAGAAACTATCAAATTCAGGACATCTCGGATTTGCCGGAATTCAGCCCGTTCCGGGTCGGCATCCTGCCGGTTCCGGGCTTTGCCCTGATGTCCTATGCCTGCACTGTCGAACCGTTGCGTGCCGCCAACCTGCTTTCGGATTCGAAACTGTACGAGATCGTTCACTTTTCTTCGGACGCTCGGGTTTCGAGTTCGGGCGCGGCCTTGATCGAGAGGACGTGCCGTCCCGGAGGACCGGAAGAACTTGACCTGCTGCTTGTTGTTGCGGGCGGCGACCCGTTCGCGTTCGACGATGCGGACACCCTTGAATGGTTGCGGCTTCTTGACTCGCACGGCGTCCGAATCGGCGGCGTGTCCGGGGGCTCCGTCATCCTTGCGATGGCGGGCCTGATGGCGGGCCGGCGCATGACCGTCCATTGGGAACATGCAGCAGCACTTTCCGAGATTTATCCAGACTGCCTGATTGAGCGTCGTCTCTACGTGATGGACCGCGACCGCGTAACGTGCGGAGGCGGCACCGCGCCCCTCGACCTGATGCATGCCCTGATCTCCAGCCAGTGGGGCGGTGGCTTCGCCCGACTCGTCAGCGACTGGTTCCTGCATACGGACGTTCGCGCAGCGGCAGACCCGCAGCGGGGCACTCTGGCCGAGAGACTCGGCAGCAACTCTCCACATCTGGTCGAGGCCGTGTCCGCAATGGAAGATCACATTGCCGATCCGTTGTCCCTGTCCCAGCTTGCAATGGTGGCGGGGGTGACGCCAAGGCACTTGAATCGGCTCTTTGCGGAGCGGCTTGGACGGAGTACGATGGCATACTATCGGGACATGCGTCTTGACGTTGCGCAGCGGTTGATCAAGGACACGCCGATGTCCATTGCGGAGATTTCGGAGGCCACCGGCTTCGCCACTTCGAGTCACTTTTCAGGCGCGTACAGACAGGCATTCGGCGTCAGTCCGCGTACGGGCCGGCAAACCGACGCATCGGTTGAGTAGGAAATTGAAGGAGGAACACTCATGAAGCTTCTTGTCTTGCAGCATGCGGAAGCCGAGCATCCAGGAATTTTCCGAAAGTTCCTCAGCGAGGATGGCCATGACTACGACGCGGTCGAGCTCGACGCAGGAGAGGAACTGCCTTCCATCGATGGATACGACGGGCTCTGGGTGTTGGGCGGGCCGATGGACGTCTGGCAGGAGGACGCACATCCATGGCTGGCAGCGGAGAAGGCCTGCATACGGGACGCGGTTGAAGGCAGAGGCCTTCCGTTCCTCGGCCTTTGCCTTGGTCATCAATTGCTTGCCGAAGCCCTTGGTGGCAACGTCGGTCCGTCGCGGACGCCGGAGATCGGCATCATGGATGTGCAGCTGACGGAAGACGGAGCGACCGGCGTGATCTTTGACGGGTTCCCGGAGGCATTCCCCTGCCTGCAGTGGCACTCGGCCGAAGTGACGAAAGTGCCGGCGGGGGCGGAGGTGCTGGCGACATCTCCGGCCTGTGCCGTGCAGGCGCTCAAATGGGGCCCAAGAGCGTACTCGGCACAGTTTCACATAGAGATCGAAGAGGACACGGTCACGAACTGGAACATGATTCCCGAGTATGCGGACGCGCTTGTCAATGCCTTGGGCGCAGACGGACCCGCGCGACTTGAAAGGGATCTCGATGCCAACATTGAAGCGTTGAATTCCTTGGCCGAGAGGCTCTACATCAACTGGCTTCAGGCCGCCGCCCAAGTCTAGGTTTCGGCAGCGCGCGTAAGAGAGAGGCGCGCGGTTTCCAGATGCTCCTTCATTTTCGCCGCGGCGCGCTCCGGTTCGCGCGAGCGCAGCGCGGTCAGGATATCTCGGTGCTGGACGTTGTACTGGCCAATGATGGCAGCATCGAGCGTCAGATGCCTCATGCGCGTCCATTCATCGAGCGAACGCACGGTGTTGATTTGCTCGATCAGCCAGATGAGCAGGTTGTTGCGCGTGGCCGAGGCCAGTGCCTTGTGAAATGCGGTGTCGGCCTCTGCAAACGCCGTCGCGTCCGTCTTCGAGCTCTCCATGCGCCGACATAGGTCCTCCATGGCGTCAAAGTCCTCACGCTTGCCGTGCAGGACGCAGAGCCGGCAAATGTGTGGCTCAAGCGCGAAGCGAGCGTCAATCAACTCGAGCGGCGCCGCCTCCTCGACGGCCTTCGGAATCGATTGGTCACCAAGTCCGGTCACGTACGCGCCGCTCCCGGGCCGGATTTCGAGAAGACCTTCCCTCTCGAGCTGCTGCAGTGCGTCACGGAGCGTGTTTCGAGCAACCCCGAACGCTTCCGCAAGTTGGCGCGACGCCGGCAAACGATCAAATCGCCGATAGGTTCCGTCCGTGATCGAACGCCGAATCTCCATGGCGACATTTGAGGAATTGCGCCAAGCCATGTGGGCCACCTTCTGATCCAATGCTATTCCAAAATTAGCAGACTCCGCGTCATTTGCAACAGATTGGATCAAAAAGGGGTTGATTTTGGTGCGTGTCCGCGCAAAATGTGCTATTCAGAGGTACGATCTGCGAGACGGGAGGAACCTGCATGTCTGTTCCGAGTCATGTTGACTACGTGATCATTGGAGCGGGAATCCATGGCGTCTCGACCGCGTGGAAACTGGCTGAGCGGCTGATCGAGAAAGGCGAGGAGGTCGAGGGTCGAATTGTCATCCTGGACAAGTCGGGCATTGCGTCAGGCGCCAGCGGGATCGCCTGCGGCGTCGTGCGCAACAACTACTTTCAGCCAGCCATGCGCAGGCTCATGGCGCATTCGGTCGACATTTGGGAGACCGACCCTGAAGGATTATCTTATCATCCCGTTGGCTACATGCAGATCAGCCCCGAATCGATGCGCGACGATGTCGGAACGATCTTTGCGCAGCAGCAGGAAATTGGGTACGACAGCGTCTTCATAGAGGGGGCGAATGCCAGCACGTCGTACATGCGCGGCATTTTCAGTGACTGGCAGGCGCAGAACATAACCAGCATCCTGCATGAAAAGCGGGGCGGCTTCTCCAACCAAACCAAGACCATGTATGCCCTCGCCGACAAGGTGGAGAGACTGGGCGTGCGCATAATTGCTGGTGTCGAGGTCAAGGGTTTCAATTCAATGAACGGCTCGGGCGCGATCGGGTCGGTTGAGACAAGCAAGGGCACGATCTCCTGCGAACGCGTCATAATCGGGGCAGGTCCGTGGGTTCGAGATTTCTGGAACATGCTGGGCCTGCCGAACGAGATTTCGATCAAGGGCACGAACGGCGAGACGCATGAAGACGTGCCCATGTGGCGCTACTGGCAACTGGAAGAGGGCGTGTTGCTCATCGACCCGAACGACGGACGTGCGGATGACGGTTCGCTGCCGCCGGTCATCCATGTCGATACCGACGCCGAACTCAGATCGACAGTGGATGAGTCCGTCATCACCGACGAGATGTGGGGCATCTACTACAAGCCCGACTTTCACTTCGGCGGCATCCAAGGGGGAGCCTCGCCCTACAGGGTCGACACGCCGGCCGACGACGTGCAGATCGATCCGTACGGACCCTCGAGCCCGGAATTCGTGGCCAGCGACGAGTTCGCGCACATGTGGGTCAGCGCGCTTGCCCATTGCCAGCGCCGCTACGAAGGCAAGATGCCCAGGTATCATCGAGAAGCCTCCGGAGGGATCGGCTGCTTTACCGCCGACAGCTTCCCGGTCTTCGACCACTTTCACGAAAATGTCGCGGTCATAGCCGACAGCAATCACGGCTGGAAAATGATCGGCGTCGGACACCTGATCGCGGACGAGGTGCTTGGAGAAAGACAGGAACTTCTGGAGCCGTTCCGCTTTGGCCGATTCGCCAAGGGTGAACTGCATCCGGTTTCCAACAGCCCCTACCCATGGAGCTGATGAACCCGCCCGTCCGGATTGTCGGCGGGCATTTTGACCGACTGGGAGAACGATCGTGGCAATGGATATAGAGAAGTTCGTCGAAGCGAAGGGTCGAGACGAGAAGATCAAGGAAGTCCGCAAGAAGATCGACGAATTGGGTATCGAGTATCTTTACCTTCAGTTCGTTTCGGTCACCGGCAAGATCATGGGCAAGGGCATTCCTGCCGATCACTGGGAAAGTGTGGCCAAGAAAGGCTTCCAGCTCGTCTACGGCGCCACTGTGAATCTGTTCACGGACAGGGCAGGCAACTATCTGGGATACGGACCGGAAGCCGCCGAACTGGTCGGAATTCCCGAGCCCGAGACGTTCATGCAATTGCCGTGGGCCCCGGAGATCGGACGTTTCTACTGCACGCTCTTCCGCAACCGAGAGGAGAGGCAGGACCCGGGAGCCTATCTCACCGCCGATTGTCGCGGCAATCTTCGCCGCCTGCATGATGAATTTCAAAAGAAGCACAAGCTGCAGCTTCGGATGGGAACCGAGCCCGAGATGATGTGGCTGAAGTTCGACGAGAACGGCAAGCCTCGCGACGGATTTTCCAAGCCGTACTGCTACCACATCGACCAGTTCGAATCGCTTCGGCCCGTGTCCCTGCAAGTCATACGCTATGCGCGCAGGATGGGTCTCGACATGATCCAGGGAGACCACGAGGACGCGCCAGGCCAGTTGGAGCTCAACTGGACCTTCGATGACGTGCTGCGAAATGCCGACCGGCTGACCACCTACCGCCAGATCTGTGCCCAAGTCGCTCGCGAGCATGGAATCTTCGCCTGTTTCATGACGAAGCCGTTCATGGGTGTCTCGGCCTCGGGATGCCACCACAACATGTCGCTGTGGACCAAGGGCAAGGACGGCTTCAAGCCGACAGGCAACGATTCGAGGAAGCTGCCTGGACTGAAGGAGAACTACCTGTACGTCTCGGGAGGCAGGAACACGTTCATGCCAGATACCAAGGACCCTCAGTTGCCAGGCAAGACCGGCTTGAAGGCAATCGGCGGCGTGGTGAAGCATCTCCAGGCCCTGACCGCGATCGGATGCTCCACTGTCAATTCCTATCGGCGGCTATGGGACACGGGCTTCTGGGCGCCGGTCTTTGCCGATTGGGGGTTTCAGAACAGGACGACGGGCCTTCGCGTTTCGGCCCCCGGCCGGTTTGAGTATCGCTCGGTCGATTCCATGGTGAACCCCTACCTCATGGGGTCGACGCTTCTGGCGGCAATGGACGACGGTCTCGAAAACGATCTCGATCCGGGCAAGCCGGAAGAGCGCAACATCTACGAGGCTATGGCGGAAGGCAAGAAGGTCCGCAAACTGCCGATGTCCCTCGGCGAGGCTCTGGATCATCTTGCACGGAACAAGGTCGTCCAGCGCGGCCTCCCGGGCGAGATGTACAGGCTTTTCGAGGAGTACAAGCGCGACGAGTTTGCGCGTTTCATGTCTACCGTCACCGAATGGGACAACGAGATGTACATGGAATGCCTGCCGTGATTGGAGGCGTCCGGAGCCGGGTGCCCCTGCGGCACCCATTGTCTGGGGAAAGACTGGGGAGGCACATCTGAATGTGCGGAATTGCGGGAATAATTCACAAGGGCCGTCGCGCGAATGTCGGCGCGGAAATGACGTCGATGTTGCAGGCACTCAAGCATCGCGGGCCGGATTCCACCGGCTATGCGGTCTATGGAGATCCGGGCGAGGGCGAGTATGTGATGCGTCTCAAGATTGCCGAAGCCGAGGACATGGAACTTGGCCGCAGCATTCACGACCGGCTGGAAGAGCGCATCGAGGCGGTCGACGCGATTCTCGGCAGCCACGAGGCCGAGGTGAAGGTCAAGGAGCGGGTACGGCCCTACGCGTTGCGCTACGTGCTGAACCATGAAGGCGACACGGGCGACATGGCCGAACATATCGAGGAAACGGAAGGGGTGGAAATCCTCTCGCTTGGAAACGGCCTGGAGCTGATCAAGGATCTCGGTGACGCTGGCAGCGTGGCTGAGGCGTACGGACTGCGCGATTTCGAGGGAACCCATGGCATAGGCCATACTCGAATGGCAACGGAATCGGACGTCGACATCAAGTCGGCTCATCCCTACTGGGCGTTTCCCTACAACGACGTCAGCGTCGTTCATAACGGGCAGATCACCAACTACTGGATCATGCGCCGCGAAATGGAACGGAAGGGGCACCGCTTCATGTCGGACTGCGACAGCGAACTCCTCGCCGTTTACACCGCCCATCACCTGGCCAACGGCGTGCAATTGGAGGAAAGCCTGCGCCGTTCCATAGACGAGATCGACGGCGTGTTCACCTACCTTGTCTGCACCAAGGACCAGCTTGGCATGGCCAAGGACACCATGGCCGCGAAGCCGCTCGTGCTCTACGAATCCGACGATCTCATCGCCATGGCCTCGGAAGAGGTCGCGATCCGCGCGATCTTCCCGGAGGAAATCGACACGCACGATCCCTACGACGAGGAGGTACGCGTATGGCAGGCGTGACATCCGGCCAAACTCCGGGCGGGGCAGAGACCCGCTTCGTGACGGCAGACATCGGTGGTGCAATGGGAGTCGGCCAATGTCTGGCATAAGTGACGCCGAACTCAGGGAAATGACCCAGGAAGAGCGGGTCAACGCCCTTGGCATGACGACCGAGCAGCTGACGGGAAAGTCGCTCTACATCGAGTTCGATCCCGATGCGCAGGAGCGGTTTGCCTACCCGTGGGCGCCAGATGTCGACTTCAACAAGCGCACCGAAATCGATGCCAGTGATCTGACCAACACCGAAGTCAATGCCCGGATTCGCGGCCTGATGGCAGAGGGTTATGGAACGATCGTGCTGCAGAACCCGCGCGGCAAGCATTCGCTTGCGGTTGGAATCCTGTCTCGGCTGAACCTGATCATCGAGGGCTCGACGGGATATTTCGGGGTCGGCCTGATTGACGGTCCAAATGTCCGGATCAGCGGTCGCGTAGGGTGGTCCTGCGCCGAGAACATGATGTCTGGCACGGTTATCGTCGAAAAGAACGCAGGTTCCACCTTTGGCGCAGCGATCCGTGGCGGCGATCTGGTGTGCAAGGGTTCGGTGGGATCCCGGACCGGAATTGACATGAAGGGCGGCACCATCATTGTCGGAGGCGACACGGGCGCGCTTTCCGGCTTCATGATGCAACGAGGGCGGATGGTTGTCTGTGGCAACGCGGGCAAGAACCTCGGCGACTCGATGTATGACGGCACGATTTATGTCGGCGGTGAAATTCGGTCGCTTGGCGTCGATGCGGTCACGGCCGAACTTACGACGCTCGACAAGGAGTGGCTGACGCGAAAGCTGACCCAGTACGGACTCATGCCAACGACGGGCGTGGATCACTTCACCAAGATAGTCGCCGGAAAGCAGCTCTGGAACTACGACAACCTTGAGCCCAACGAGAAGAAACTGATCCTGTAGCGGAAGAGCGCGCGAGCTCCGCAACAATTCCGAAAGGACGAGGACATGCCTGATGATGGACGGATAAAGAAACCGCTGGACCGCGATGTAAATCGCATCGGCGACAGCTTCATCTTTCCGCCGCACGTTATCGACGACATCCACATCAAGTCCGAGCTGGGCCGCTACCGGATGCGGGGATTCTCGCTCTTCAAGAAGATTCCGCACTGGGACGATCTGACGTTTCTGCCCGGAACACTGACGCGGTTCGTCATCGAGGGCTATCGCGAGAAATGCGAGACCAGAACCGTGATCGGTCCGCGTGCAAAGCGACCGCTCGAACTGGACATTCCCGTGTACGTGACGGGCATGAGCTTCGGCGCCTTGAGCTACGAGGCCAAGACGGCTCTTGCGCGAGGCGCCACGATGGCGGGCACTGCGACCTGCTCGGGCGAAGGGGGAATGATCCCGGACGAGCGACGCTATTCCTCGAAGTGGTTCTATCAGTGCATCCAGTCGCGCTACGGGTTCAATCCGCATCACCTGGTGCTGGCGGATGGATGCGAGTTCTTTATCGGCCAGGGCTGCAAGGTCGGTCTCGGGGGGCACCTGATGGGTCAGAAGGTGACTGACCAGGTTGCGGAAATGCGATCCTTGCCTGCCGGCATTGACCAGCGATCGCCGGCGCGTCATCCGGACTGGCTTGGACCGGACGATCTGGCGCTGAAGATCCAGGAAATTCGGGAGGCCACCGACTGGCAGATCCCAATCCAGCTCAAGCTTGGTGCGGCGAGGGTCTATGACGACGTCAGGATGGCGGTCAAGTGCGACCCCGACTCGATCTACATAGACGGGATGGAAGGCGGCACCGGCGCGGGGCCGCATCTCGCAACGGAGGAAACCGGCGTGCCGGGAATGGCGGCCATTCGCCAGGCCAGAAAGGCAATCGACGACCTCGGCAAGCACGGCGAAATCAGCCTCGTCTATGCCGGGGGCATCCGCAACGGCGCGGATGTCGCAAAGGCCGTAGCACTCGGCGCGGACGGCATCGCGCTTGGCCATTCCGTCATGATGGCCTTGAACTGCAACAAGGACATTCCCGAGGCCAACTACCCGGAGGAAATCGGCGCCGAGCCAGGGTATTGCTACCACTGCCATTCCGGCCGGTGCCCGGTTGGCGTGGCAACGCAGGATCCCGTCTTGCGGTCACGGCTTGACCCCGACGAGGCCGCGGAGCGGGTCTACAATTTCCTCCACACCCTGACGATCGAGGCACAGCTCTTTGCGCGCGCCTGCGGCAAGACGCACCTGCATTCGCTGGAGCCCGAGGATCTTGCCGCCCTGACAATGGAAGCATCGGCCATGGCGGGCGTGCCGCTCGCGGGCACGAATCACACCGTCGGCATCGACGACTATCACCACCTGTAGGGAGGACCTGGCGCAATGGCCGGAACACAATATCGCGGGTCCGAGATCAAGGACGTCGACCAGTTCATCAAGGATGCAGCCGGACTCGAATCCGAGCGTGAGAAGGAGATCGGGCAGCACATCGGCTATCGCTACGACGTGAACCTCGTTCCGGACCATGACCACCTGACACCGTTTCTTCGCAAGTACATGGAGTTCATGGGTTGGGACGACCTGAACTGGCTCGAGGACGTCCACATGGGCTACGAGGACGGCAAGCCCGCCGTCTTCGATCGAAACGTGAACGGTTGGGTCCGGATTCCGGACAGCATTGACCTGCCCGACAATCAGCAGGACCGTGACATGATTGCGCGTGAGCTTCTTCTGAAGTTTCAGATGTCCGATCGCCATCCACTGGTCACGCTCCGGAAAGCCTACACGAAATTCTGACATGCGAAGCCCGCTGCATATCGCTTGCCTTCAGACGCGGCCCATGCCCAGCATGGAGGCAGCCATCAGCGAAGCGGTGCCGATGGCCGAAGCGGCGGCGCAGTCGGGGGCGGAAATGCTGTTCCTGCCTGAATACTGCGGCGGGCTCGTGTCGGACGGACCGCGGCTCCGTCCCCCGTCGGCACCGGAGGAGAGCCATGACGTGCTTGCCGCGCTGCGAGAAGTCGCTGCGAGCCGGGGTGTCTGGATGAACATCGGTTCGCTCGCCGTGAACGGTCCAGGCGACAGGATCTTGAACCGTGGCTACATGATTGGCCCGGATGGCGAGATTCTAGGACGCTACGACAAGATTCACATGTTCGATGTGAGTCTTGCAGACGGTGCCGTGTACCGGGAAAGCGACACGGTTCAGCCGGGTGATACGGCCGTGGTCTACGAGACTCCGCTGGTCGTTCTGGGTCACACCATTTGCTATGACCTCCGCTTCGCCAAGCTGTTCCGCGACCTTGCACAAGAGGGTGCCGAAGTCATTGCCTGTCCGGCAGCCTTCACAAAGACGACCGGAGAGGCGCATTGGCATGTGCTGAACCAGGCGAGGGCAATCGAGAACACCTGTTTCATCGTGTCGGCGTGTGCCGTTGGCCCCGTTTCCGGTGGTGGCGCATCTTACGGTCATTCGCTCGTCGTGAACCCGTGGGGAGACGTGCTGAGCGATGGAGGCGAGCTGCCGGGCGTGGTGCATGCGCAGTTGGATCTTGGCCTCGTGGAGGAAACCGCGTCGCGGATTCCCAGCCTTGACCATGACAGGATCTATCGCGTCAGGCGCAACAGGGCGGCGAGGAAGGTGGCATGACTTCACCCGTTGCCGCACTTGGAGAAACCGGCTTGTCCACGCCGCTCAGAACGGCATTTCTCAAGTGGCAATGCCGAGTGCGGCAAATTGCAATGCGCGAGGGCGCGGGACGACCCGATGATGCTGTCACCCCGACCCTGTTCCTGCAGGGTCGCAACGAGGCCTTCGGTCGCTTTGTCACGGTTCTGAACAGGGCGCCGACGCACTCGGTGACGCCCGAGCTGGTGCATATGGCGGCCAGAACCAATGATCCCGCACGACGGCGCGTGGCCGCACTGGAGTACTTTTCGGCCTCCTACTACCAGAGCGCTGCGCGGTTTTCGGACATTCTGACTGCCACGTTTCCACCTGGGTCGATCGTTGCGGCCAGGATTCGAAAGTCTCAGAAAGTCGTTTTGCATTTCGATGCGTATGCGCAGAGATTCACGCTCACTTGCCGTGTCTGGAAACTGTCGCCGCAGAATCCGTTTCATGAGGCGACGGTTGCGCACAACGCGCTCTTCAACCCGTCTCTGCCGCCTGGAATCGAAGTCTTGGGATTCGAGCCCGATTGGAACATGTCGACATCAGAGCCGGAGATATCATGAGAGCGTTTCCGGGATCGGCCAGCATGGAGAAACTTGTGGAGGACATGCCATGAAAAAGCGCGTATGCGTGATAGGAGCCGGGCCCTCGGGACTGGCGCAATTGCGGGCGTTTCAGTCCGCTGCCGAAAAGGGCGCTGATGTTCCGGAAGTCGTGTGCTTCGAAAAGCAGGATGATTGGGGAGGGCTTTGGAACTATACGTGGCGCACGGGTGTGGACGAGCACGGCAACCAGTGCCATGGTTCCATGTACCGCTACCTTTGGTCAAATGGCCCGAAAGAAGGCCTGGAATTTGCGGACTACACGTTCGAAGAGCACTTTGGCAAGCCGATCGCCAGCTATCCGCCCAGGTCGGTTCTCTTTGACTACATCAAGGGACGGGTGGAAAAGGCCGGCGTCCGCGACCAGATCCGATTCAACACCATCGTGCGAGATGTCCGCACGCTTGATGGCGGGGGCTTCGAGGTGACTGCCCGCGACGAAGCCGCGGACACAGAAGTCCGCGAAGAGTTTGACCATGTTGTCGTTGCCTCAGGCCACTTCTCGGTTCCCAACGTTCCCGAGTATCCCGGCTTCGAGACCTTCAACGGCCGCATCCTGCATGCGCATGACTTCCGCGATGCCCGCGAATTCGCGGGTCAGGATGTCCTGATTCTCGGAACCTCCTATTCGGCCGAGGACATCGGGTCCCAATGCTGGAAATACGGGGCGAAGTCGATCACGTCCTGCTGGCGGACGGCTCCGATGCCCTACGAATGGCCCGACAACTGGACGGTCGTGCCAGCGCTCGAAAGGGTCGAGGGACGCACGGCGCACTTCAAGGACGGCACGTCGAGGGAGGTTGATGCGATCGTCTTGTGCACAGGCTACTTGCACCATTTTTCGTTCCTGCCGGACGACCTGAGGTTAAAGACGCCGAACGTACTTGCGTCGAACGACTTGTACAAGGGAGTCGTCTGGAACAGGAATCCGGACCTCTTCTATCTCGGAATGCAGGACCAGTGGTTTACCTTCAACATGTTCGATGCCCAGGCCTGGTATGTTCGCGACATCATCATGGGCCGGATCGAAGTTCCGGACCTTGCTGCCCGCGAAGCCGATGTCAAGACGCGGCAGGAGGCCGAGGCGGCGCTTGAGGACGACTATGCCTGCATCGACTATCAAGCCGATTACACCGAGGAGTTGATCGCCGATACCGACTATCCCAGCTTTGACATAGGGGCGGCGTCCAAGGCGTTCTACGAGTGGAAGAAACACAAGAAGAAAGACATCATGACGTTCCGCGATCACGGCTATTCCAGCCCGATGACCGGCACGATGGCGCCTCCTCACCACACGCCGTGGAAGGATGCGCTTGATGACAGTCTGGAAGACTATCTGAGAATCTGAACGACAACGCGGGATCAACCCGCGGACAGGGCAAGCTTCGAGATCTAGCAGTCCGAGTGCTGCGCAAAAAGGAGGAGGAGAACATGAAGAAGCTTTTTTCAATGGTGCTGGCAACCGCTTTGGCCACACCGTTTGCCGCGACGGCGGCGGACAGCGATGATCCGATCATCATCCCGATTCACAACTGGTCAAGCCAGATCGTTATGTCGAACGTGGTCGGACAATTGTACGAGGAGATGGGCCTCAACGTCGAGTTTGTCACGACGGACAGCCAAGCGGTGTACGAGTCGGTCCGGCTCGGAGACGTTGCGCTGGAACTTGAGGTCTGGGAGGGCGCGTTCGGCCATTCCTTCCGCGAGGCGCTCTCAAAGGGGGGCCTCCATGATGCGGGGGATCATGACGCTGTTACGCGTGAAGACTGGTGGTATCCGATGTGGACAAAGGATGCGTGTCCCGGCCTGCCGGACTGGCAGGCGCTGAATGACTGCGCAGAGGTCTTTGCAACGGCGGAATCCGGCGGAAAGGGTCGCTATCTTGACGGCCCGGTTGACTGGCTGAAGCATGGCAAGGAGCGCGTCGAGGCGCTTGGCATGAACTTTGTCGTGGTTAACGCTGGGTCGGCCGCGGCTCTCTGGGCCGAGATCGGCGCTGCGGAACCCGAGAAGCGCCCGGTCGTCGTGTTCAACTGGACACCGAACTTTGCCGAAGCCGTCTGGCCTGGCGAGTTCGTCGAATTCCCGGCATGGGAGGACGGTTGCGACTCCGATCCATCCAAGGGTCCGAATCCGGATGCGCTGTACGACTGCGGCAATCCCGCCACCGGTTATCTCAAGAAGGCCGCGTGGGACGGAATGCCCGACAAGTGGCCGAGCGCCTACTGCGTGCTGACCAAGCTCAGCTTCACCAACCCGCAGATCGCCGAAATGGCGAAGTTCGTCGACACGGACGAGCTTGAGCCGGAAGAGGCGGCGGACGAGTGGCTGGCGGCAAACCGCGACGTCGTTGATCCCTGGATCAGCTCCTGCATGTAAAGAGCGGGAATTGACAAGAAGACCCTCTCCGCACCAGCATGCGGGGAGGGTTTAAGGTGGGAGGTCATGAACAGCGACACCCCCGTAATTTCGGCGGAGCACGTCTGGAAGCTCTTCGGGCCCAGTCCCGAGGCGTACCTGTCTCGCATGCCGGAAGACCATTCCTTTGAGGATATCAGGTCGGACGGGTACATTGCCGGCGTCAAGGATGTCTCGCTCGAGGTTACCAAGGGCGAGATGCTCGTCATCATGGGGTTGTCAGGCTCCGGCAAGTCGACGCTGGTTCGTTGCTTCTCGCGCCTTCACGACATAACCGGCGGCGTGATCAGGATCGACGGTCAGGACATCATGAGCCTGAACGCGACCGAATTGATAGAGCTTCGGCGCTCGAAGATGGGGATGGTCTTCCAGTCCTTCGGACTTCTCCCGCATCGCACGGTTCTTGAAAACGTCGCCTTTCCGCTCGAGATGCGCGGCCAAGACAGGCACGCGCGGCGCGAACGCGCCCTTGAAATGGTCAGGCTTGTCGGGCTGGAGGGACGCGAAGACTACTTTCCCCGGGAGCTTTCCGGTGGCCAGCAGCAGAGGGTCGGAATTGCTCGCAGCCTGGCGATCGAGCCGAACATCTGGTTTCTGGACGAGCCTTTCAGCGCGCTGGATCCCCTGATCCGGCGTGAAATGCAGGACGAGTTCCTGCGGCTCCAGGACATGCTTGGCAAGACGATCGTTTTCATCACCCACGACTTCGACGAGGCACTCCGCCTCGCCGACAGGATCGCCATCATGAAGGACGGCGCCGTTGAACAGGTGGACACGCCCGACAAGATCGTCCTGGACCCGGCGACCGAGTACGTGGCCAGATTCACCGAAGAAGTGGACAAGGCGAGCGTCGTTCACGCAAGCGTATTGGCCACTGAGGGAGTGCCTGTTGACGGCGAACCCGTTCCGGGTGACGCCACGATCCTGTCCCTTGCGCGTCGGTTGGTTGAGGACATGTCGGATACCATTCCTGTCAGTTTGCCGGATGGCGGAACGGGCGCCATGGACCGCAAGGCGGCGCTGGCGGTTCTCTTCGGAGAGAAGGAGTGAGCGACTCGGGCCGCGCGAATGCGATCAAGTCGGAGGCGGAAGCCGTTTCGATCAGCGCGATTCGGACGCGGACGATCGTCTTGACGCTGCTTGGCGCGGCGATTCTGCTGACGGTGCTGAAGCCCTGGATCCCTTCGGTCCTGGTCAGGTTGCCGGAAGGGGCAATCCTTCCTTGGGCAGACTGGCTGGATGCAGGGTTTTCATGGCTCCAAAACGACATCGGACTGATACATGTCACCCGGACGATTTCCGGTTGGCTGGGATTCCTTACCGACGCGGCAGCCAATGTCCTCTACGGCAAGTCTCGCTGGCCCCGTCTGGAGGCGTTGCCATGGTCCGTGGTTGCGGCATGTTCGGCAGTGTTGGGCTACTGGCTCGGAGGATGGCGGCTCGCGCTTCTGGCGGGAGGGACTCTTGTCTGGACCGCGCTCATGGGGCAGTGGAAATGGGCGATGGAGACCATGTCTGTCATCGTCGTCGCGGTGCCGTTCGGGTTTGGTATCGGGTTGCTTCTGGGCATGTGCGCATGGAAGTCCAGGCGGTTTGAGGAGGCCTTGAGGCCGATCCTTCTGGTCCTGCAGACGCTGCCGTTCTACAGCTACCTTCTCCCCGCCGTGATCTTCTTCAAGGTGGGGCCGACTGCCGCGTCGGTCGCCACGATCGTCTACTCCATGCCACCGATGATTCTCATGACGATTGTCGGCTTGAGAAAGGTGCCGCCCGATGTCGTCGAGGCTGGAAGGATGGCGGGCTGCACGCGTTGGCAGATGCTACGCTCAGTCTATCTTCCGTCGGCTCGCAGCGAAATCCTTGTCGGCCTCAACCAGGTCATCATGCTCGCTCTCGCCATGGTCGTACTAACCGCATTCATCGGCATGCCCGGGCTTGGCGCAAAGCTGCTCGCCATGATGAACAGCTTCAAGCTCGGCCGCAGCTTCGAGATCGGCGTCACGATCGTCTTGCTCGCCGTGACGCTTGACCGCCTGAGCAAGGCGTGGGTTGTCAAGCAGCCCGAGCATTTCGAAAAGGGGATCCCTTGGTGGCAAAGACATGCGTTCCTGCTCCTGGGACTTGCGACCTTCATTCTGTTTTACATGCTCAGCCAGTACCTGCCCATTCTGGATGAGGTCGGCCGAAGGCAGTCGCTTTCGATGGGCAAGGAGATCGACACGCTCATCAAGGGTTTCCTGGGCATTTCTTGGGTCAAGGCGATCACGGACTTCCTTCGTTGGTTCTTCAATATCTGGGTGCTGATTCCCACGGAGCTTGCACTGCTCTTTCTGCCCACGTTTGCAGTCATTCTCGTCATGACAGGCGTTGGCTATCTTCTGGGCGGTTGGTTTCCGGCATTGATCGGGTTCCTGTTCTTTTGTGCCGTGGCCCAACTCGGGTGGTGGGACCGGGCGATGCTGACACTGCACTCGACGTTGACGGCCGTGTTCCTTGCGATGCTCATTGGAATGCCACTTGCCATATGGGCTGCACAGCGCGAGCGCGCTTCGCGCTGGATGATCTTTGCCTGCGACACCGCCCAGACATTTCCGAGTTTCATCTACCTCTTGCCGGCCATCATGCTGTTCGGGATCACCCCAATCACGGTCATTCTGGCGATTCTCATTTACACGATGGTGCCCGTCGTTCGTTACACGGTCGAAGGTCTGAGAGGCGTGCCGCGCGAGATTACGGAAGCGGCTGACATGGCGGGCGCGACGCGATGGCAGAAACTCTGGAAAGTCGAATTCCCTCTTGCAATGCCGACGATCGCGGTCGGATTGAACCAAGCGTTCATTTTCGCCTTCTTCATGGTCATCATCGCCGCCTTCATCGGCACCCGGGACCTGGGCCAGGAAATGCAACGCACCCTTGCGGGAACCGATCTCGGAAAGAACTTCACGCTCGGTTTCTCCGTGGTCTTCATGGCGTTGACGCTCGACATTGCAATCAACTCCTGGGCAAGGAAACGTCGAGAGATCTTGGGCCAATGACAGTGCACCCCATTCACCCGGTACCTTGGGAGCGTTCAGGCGTCATCGCGCCGGGCCTGCCAATCCTGCCGCACGGGGTGGAGCGACACCCGGTGCCGGGCGGCGGTTCGCGCACCGTTCAGGTTTTCAGGGGTGACGGCATCATCGTGCAGGATCGCGACGGCTTGCAGCCGTGCGAACTCGTTCTCTTTGCACCGGACGGAAGTTCGGACGCCGCGATGCTCGGCGCAAAGGGGCAGGGCAGGCCGGCGGCCACGATAGCCATGCTCTCCGAAGGAGGCCGCTCCGGGAAAAGGGTATTGAGCGCCTTGGATGCGGCTGGTTTCAATCTGGAAACGGGCGATTCAGTGGCGGTTTTCGCAGAAGGTTCGCGTCCTGGCGACTTCAGGGAGTTCCGTGCGGAATGTGACGGCCTTCTGATCTGTGTCGCTCCCGGGGGTCCCATGAGCCCGGAACGTCAAGATGCTCCGACGGAGCTCGCTCTCTACGTCCGTCGTGCCGCGCCTGGGGAAGGCAAGGACGAAATCGGGCCGCCAGATCCCTTGGCGGAGCCGCGATTCGACGCGAACATCCAGCCAGGCAACTCGGTCACATACGAGGTCCGCAAAGGCGAGTACATCCAGATCCTCGACGTCAAAGGCAGGGAATGTTCTGATTTCCAGGCATTCAGCCTGCGCGCTCTGGACAAGGGCATCGAACGCGAAATCGATCCCACCACCACGCGGAGCCTGATGGGCAGCTTGTATCCAAGGCCCGGCATCTTCTCGAAATACTGGACCGTGGATCAGGAACCCCTGGTGGAAATCGTTCAGGACACGTGTGGGCGGCACGATACGTTCGGCCTTGCCTGCACGGCGCGCTACTACGAGGACATGGGTTATCCCGGGCACGTCAATTGTTCGGACAACATGAATGCCGACCTTGCGCGGTTTGACATTCGCCCTCGCGGCGGCTGGCCGGCGATCAACTTCTTCTTCAACACCATGCTGGACGAGACGAACTCGATCTCCATGGACGATCCGTGGTCACGGCCGGGCGACTACGTGTTGCTGCGGGCGCTTTCCGACCTGGTCTGCGTGTCGACGGCCTGTCCCTGCGACGTTGACCCTGCCAACGGCTGGAACCCGACCGACATCCAGGTTCGCACTTATGGCGCAGGCGAGGAATTCAGCCGCTCCGTCGGCTACAGAAAATCTGCGGAGGCTGATGTGGAAGAGACCAGAAAGACCGCGTTTCACGATTGCTTTGCGCGGCACACCCGCGACTTCGTGGAATACAACGGATACTGGTTGCCGAACACGTTCACCAACCACGGCGCGATCGAGGAGTATTGGGCCGTGCGCGAACGGGCCGCCATCATGGATCTCTCGCCTCTGCGAAAGTACGAGGTGACAGGTCCTGATGCCGAGAAACTCTTGCAACTCTGCGTGACCCGGAATGCGAAACGGATCAGCGTAGGGCAGGTGAGCTATACCGCTATGTGCTACGAGCACGGTGGCATGATCGACGACGGCACGATCTATCGGTTGGGCGACAACAATTTTCGCTGGATCGGAGGCAACGACACGTCAGGCCTCTGGCTTAAGGAACAGGCCCGGGAGCACGGGCTCAATGCCTGGGTTCGACCCTCGACAGATCAGTTGCACAACGTAGCGGTTCAAGGACGCCATTCGCGAGACATATTGGACAAGGTCTTCTGGGTGCCGCCTACACAGCCAACGATACGGGAATTGCGTTGGTTCCGGCTGACCGTTGCACGGGTGGGTGACTTCGATGGAACCGCGGCCGTGATTTCACGAACCGGCTATTCCGGCGAATTGGGCTACGAAGTGTTTTGTCATCCCAGGGATGCCGTGGAGGTCTTTGACAGGATCTGGGAGGCCGGGAAGGAGTTCGGGTTGACTCCGCTTGGCCTCGCCGCACTGGACATGATGCGGATTGAAGCCGGGCTGATCTTCGCAGGATCCGAATTCGACGACACGACGGATCCATTCGAGGCCGGCATTGGATTCACAGTTCCCTTGGACACCAAGGAAGATGACTTCATCGGGCGCGATGCACTTCTTGAGCGAAGGTCGCATCCGCACCGCAAGCTTGTCGGTCTTGACGTTGAGGGCGGCATTGTGCCGTCACCGGGAGACCGTGTCATGATTGGAAAGGCGCAAGTCGGAGAGATTACGAGTGCCACGAAGTCACCCGTGCTCGGAAAGACGATCGCACTGGCTCGCGTTGCAATCGTTCATGCGACTGAAGGAAGCGAGATCGAAGTCGGCCAGCTTGACGGGCAGCAGAAGCGACTTCGGGCCATCGTCGTGCCCTTTCCACACTTTGATCCAACCAAGCAACGCGTGCGTGGAAATTACGGCAACGCGTGAGTTGCCCCTCGGGCACTGGCAACGGTCCCGCACCGAGACATTCGGACTCGTGTCACGCTTCCTTCGCCTCTCTTGTTGGCGTGGCTTGCAAGAGGTCGGCGATGCGGTGCGGGACCCTTTGGCGCACCGGCAGTCAGGCCCAGGTCGGCCGGATCACGAGGCAGGCCGGGCTTGTGTTCCCGCTGTCTGGAAGGAATTCCGGCCGGCCGACAAGCGTGATTCCCTGCCAGCGACCAAGAAGCTCGAAAAGCGCCGCGGCCATGTCTGTGCGGGCAACGAACTGGCCAAGGCAGTGATGTGCGCCGGCACCAAAGCCGAAATGTGATTTCTGCGGTTCACGAATGTTGAAGGTTTCGTCCACTCCGGTTGCCGGATCGGTGGCGGTCGCATGCACGAAGATGTGGATGGTGGCGCCCTTCCGTATTTCGACGCCGTCGTGTTCAAAGGTCTGCAGCGCCTCCCGTGTCGCCCAGGTCGTGGTCGGGTAGCGGCGGATCACTTCCTCGATCGCCTGAGGCACCATTTCGGGATTCTGACGCAACCAGAGCCACTGGTCCGCGTGTTGCGCGAACAGGTATGCGGCGAATGCAAGTTGGGCGCGCGTCGTGTCCACTCCGCCGAATATCGAGATCACCACCAGGTCGATGAGCGCTTGCCTGTCCGCGAATCCGGTGGCATCGGCCTCCCTGACCAGCCGCGCCACGTATCCGATGCTGTCTCGACCGTGCCGTGCTCGGTCGATCAATTCGGCCGCGAGTTCGCTCAGGCGGGAGCACGCGGCATTGACCGCTGCCTCGTGATTCCTGGCATTGAGTCCCATCGCAAGGCCGAGCGTGCTTGCATCCTTGGCAATTTCGTCGGCATCGCTGGCCGGCAGAGCCAGGAGCGTGGCAATTGCGCGTCCCGCAAACGGTTCGCTTAGAGAGTCCACGAATTCGAACGTGTCCGTTTCTCGAAGGTTGTCTGCAAGGTCGGCGGCAATGCCGCGAAAGGCTGGCTCAAGCGACAGCACGAAGTCGTTGGAGAGCGCGGACTGAGCAATCCTGCGCAGTCTTTTGTGTTCGGTTCCTTCGATTGAGATGAGGCTGGACTTCCAGAATTCGGCAAATCTCCCGGAAATGCCGATGATATCCGGCCAGGCGTGACTGCCCTGCCGGAGCCGCCGGTCGCGCAGGAGTTGCCCCGCCTGCCGGTGCCTGAGCACTGCAAGACCGAATGGAGTTCTGGCACACCAGGATTCGGAGCGCGCATCCATGACTTCGCGTGATTTGGTGGAAAACCCGGGCCTTGCGATGTCGATATAGGGGAGATTCACGTCAGCAGTCGAGCGTCCGCTCCCGTTCCCAGTCTGTCAGGTGACGGGAGTAGCTGTTCCACTCTTCCGTTTTCAGCTTGAGGTATGCAGCCGTGAACTCCTTTCCGAGAGCGCCATTGAAGTCCGTGTCCACCTCAAGAGCTCGCAGGGCATCCAGGAGATTGAGCGGCAGCTTGCCGGCATTCCTGAGCCTCTCCGGTTCCGCGTAGGCATCGAAGTCCATGCGCTTTCCGGGATTGGCCTTTTTCGCGATCCCTAGACGGCCGGCGGCCAATATGCCTGCCATCAGGAGATACGGATTGGCCGCGCCATCGGCCAGCCGAAGCTCGATGCGTCCTGCATCGGGAATGCGAATCATATGGGTCCGATTGTTGCCGCCATACGTGATCGAGTTCGGTGACCAGGTGGCTCCAGACGTCGTCGTCGGCGCGTTGATGCGCTTGTAGCTGTTGACCGTCGGATTGCCGAGCGCGGCAAGCGCCGGCGCGTGTTTCATCAACCCGCCGATGAAGTGATGGCATGTCTTGGACAGGCCCATTTCGTCCTTGTTGTCGGCGAAGTGGTTTTTCTTGCCCGTTCTTGACCAGAGCGAAATGTGAGCATGGCACCCGTTGCCCGTCAGGTGCGCAAATGGCTTCGGCATGAAAGTTGCGCGGAAGCCGTGCCGTGCCGCGACCTCCTTCACCATGAACTTGAAGAACACGGCCCGATCGGCAGTCGTCACCGCCTCCGAGTAGTCCCAGTTGATTTCAAACTGACCGTTCGCATCCTCATGGTCGTTCTGGTAGGGTCCCCAGCCAAGAGCCTCCATGTGGCGGCATATCTCGGCAATGACTTCGTAGCGACGCATCAGGGCGAGCTGGTCGTAGCAGGGCTTTTCCTGCGTGTCGCGAGGATCGGAAATGTCCGAGCCGTCGGCGTCGATCAGGTGGAACTCCGGTTCGACTCCCGTCATCAAAACGTGGTTGTCGCTGGCGGCTTCCTTGGCCAAGGTCAGGAGCACATTGCGAGGGGCTTGCGCGACCGGCGCATCGTTGAGCCAGGGATTTCCCGCGACCCAGGCGAGTTCCGGCTTCCACGGCAACTGGATGACGGAAGATGCATCTGGCATCACCATCATGTCCGGGTGGGCGGGTGTCATGTCCAGCCATGCCGCAAAGCCTGCGAATCCTGCACCGGATTTCTGCATGTCGGCCACCGCGCTTGTCGGCACGAGCTTGGCACGTTGCACGCCGAACAGGTCGGTGAAGTTGAAGAGGAAGAACTGGATCCGGTTCTTCTTGGCATAGGTGGCGAGGTTGGCTGCCATTACTTTCGTCTCCCGTTTTCCTTGATGCTTTGCGCTCGCGCACGGCGTTGTTCGAATGATTGCGGGCCGCCCGGCTTGGGCGGCCCGCATCCGTCTTGTTCGGGCATCAGCCGTGGCCGGACTCGACGTCCTTGCCTTCCTGCATGCGCTTGTACGCATCAAGCTCATGCCTCGAGCCGAGATACACCGCTCCGATGCAGACCAGCGCGGCGATGATCGTCCAGATCACCTCCCAGGAGGAATGCGCTCCCATGTAGAGGGCACCTTCAACGGCGTCCCAGTTTGCGATGTCATATCCCATGGATTCTACTCCTTGACCTGTGTTCAGCTTGTCGGACTTGACGACATGTTGATGCCTTCTGGATAGGCCGAAACCGGTACCTTGGCCGTGTCAAGGCCGGAAATCTCGGCTGCCTCGCCGACGCGGAGCAGTCCAAACTGCTTCAGGATCCAGCTGACCACGTAACCGGGGACGAAGCCCAGAAGGAAGAAGACGATCGCACCGACGACCTGGCCATAGATCGTGACCGTCGCGACCCCTTCACCTTGCAGCGCAGGAAGGCCTGTTGCCCAGACACCGAACATGATCAGGCCAAAGAGGCCAATCGTGCCATGCACGGTGACTGCCCCGACGGCATCGTCGATGCCGCGTCTCTCAAGCCACTTGGCGCAGGGCTTGAGCAACGCACCGGAGGCGGCGCCCATGATGAATGCGAGAGGTGGCCAGTAGACGTCGAGGCCCGATGCGCAGCCGATGATTCCGGCCAGTGCGCCGGACATCATCCAGAACGGATCGCGTGTCACCGCCCAGGCACCGATGATTCCGCCCGCAAAACCCATCAGGATGTTGAATGCCAAGGCACTGAGGGTCATTGGCGTGCCGTAGATCGTTGTCGGCTTGTCGGAATACCAGCTCCATGCTTCGCCTGGAATGATCACGCAAGCCATGAGGAAGCCCCAGAAGCCGACGATGATCAGCATCAGTCCCACCAGCGTGAACGGCAGGTTGTGTCCGCCAAGGTGGTTTGCGGAGCCGTCGGCATTGAACTTGCCGATGCGGGGACCGAGATTGATCAGGATGCCCAGGGCGAAGAACCCGGCTACTGCGTGCACGAGGCCCGCCGCGCCGAAGTCATGTACGCCAAACTTGGTGACGAGCCACCCGTCTGCGTGCCAGCCCCATGCTGCGGCGACAACCCATGCGAAGCTGCCAAGCACCACCGCAAGGATCACGAAGCCCGCGACCTGAATGCGCTCGATGACTGCACCAGACATGATCGAGGCGGTTGTTGCGGCAAAGAGGGTGAATGCACCCCAGAACACGCCGGAGGCCTGGTCCGCAATGTTCGGACCCATGTACTCGACCCACGGAAGGGCGATTGCATTCGCGTAGCCTGCTCCCGAAATCTCGTAGGGGCCCGGCGAAAGGGTCAATCCGGTCGGAAAGCCCCAGTAAATCCACCATCCGAAGAAGTAGAAGGTCGGCACCATGAACGCAAAGGCAAGGATGTTTTTCACACCCGATGCCAGAACGTTCTTTTGCCGCGATGCTCCCATTTCGTAGGCAAGAAACCCTGCGTGAATGATGACCATCAGTGGAATCGTGAGGTAATAGTAGGTTTCCGCGAACATCGTGTTCGTAACGCCTGCCTTCGCCTCCAATTCAGTGATTTTTGCCGCAAGTTCGGCTAGTTGCTCTTCCATAGCTTCACCTTTGCTCTGTCCCTGTCTTAGCGACGCTGATAACCCGCATCTATAGAAGTCTGGACCATTCCAATTTTATTTTGCAAGGAAAATTTGCCAAAACGGTCTTTTGGTGCTTCGGCTGTCAAAATTATGGAACACCAGTAACTGCTCACCCCTTATCGCGGTTTGGTGTCTGTGTGACAGGCGATCTGTTTGCATTGTGGTGGAAGGCTGTCGTCTACTTTCGGAAAGTCGGTGACCGGGCCGTGACCGGCGCGCGCGCCTTTCGCGTGGTGTTTCCATGCTCTTGGTCCACACGATGACCCGATCACCGGACCGCGCATGTTGCGGTGCGGTTCGCGAATGCCCCGGCCGCCGCCGGGCACGGAGCGTGGCCGGTCGGACCCTGCCCATCTGTCTGTGGCATTGATGACGACATTGGTTGCGGCGGGAGGTTGACACCGTAGACGGATCTGGCTAACGGTGGTCATCGAGAGCGACGGGGACCGCCGATGGGACATTTCGGATCCAAGGCCGTGAACGGGCTGTGCCAGATGCTGCTGGGACTCCAGCCCCCGCATCGCGCATATGTCGAAACTCACTTGGGGGGCGGGGCGCTGATGAAGCGCAAGGCCCCTGCGGCGCGCAGCATCGGCATCGACCGGGACCGGCGCGCGATTGACGGGTTCGAGTGCGGCTACCCGGTGGAGCTGGTGCACGGCTGCGCGCACGCGTTCCTGGCCGACTTCCCGTTCGAGGGGGAGGACCTGGTCTACAGCGACCCGCCGTACCTGCGCGCGACCCGCCGGTCGCGACGGCGGTACCGCCACGACTACGCGGAGGCCGACCATGTCGCGCTCCTCGACCTGCTCAAGGGCCTGCCCTGCCAGGTGATGGTTTCGGGACACCCCTCGGCGCTGTACGAGGACATGTTGCGGGACTGGCGCCGGATCGCGCTTCAGGTGACGACCCAGGGCCAGGTCCGCACCGAGGTGGTCTGGTTCAACTTCGCGCCCGACCGGATGCACTGGGCCGGCCATGCCGGGCGGGACAGGACCGACCGCCAGCGCATC
>JAJEAC010000145.1 GCA_022824315.1 Silicimonas sp. | reverse complement strand
TTTCAGCCCGCCGAGCGCGTAGAGAAGAAGAAACGACCCCAGACGGTCCGAGCGCAGCCGCCTGCCTTTGGCAAACCAGCGGTCAATGCGGGCCATCGCGCGGGGATTCGCCACGATTCGGGCTCCCACTCCGGCAGGCAGCAGGCCGACGATTTCCTCGGCACGGGGATGCATATATTCGGTAAAGTGCAGAATCTGCTGTGGTTCGGTGCCTAACTCCGCAGCGATCCGGACGTTGCGGGCGGCGCGTGTCTTGAGATCCGCCACGCGGATCACGTCGTCGTACGCCATGGCGTTCGCAATGTACTTCGCCGCGGCCCTGGTCAGTTCGTGGCTGCCGACGAGACCGTCGACGACAGCGAAAGGCGCAATGCGATCAAGGTACTCCTCTCCATAATCCGCATCCATGAAGTCGACCACCTTGCAAAGCCCTGCCATCGCAATCGGCCGGGCAGGCTCCGGCAGTTCGGCGACACGTCTCGTCAAGCTTTCCCACCTGTCGAGCAGATGCACGGGACCGATGGCATCCGGGGAAGGTGGCGACCGCCCTAGCGCACCGCCCGCCTGCGCACCTTCGAGGCAAGCGCGGAATCCGGCGTCGAAGGCGCGCAGGCTGGCCCCGACTCCCCGATTTTCGGATCGGATGGCGTCCTCGAAGGCGCCCTTGTCGAAGGGCAGGCACTCCGAAGCCGCCAGTGCGCCGAACAGCGTGGCCGAAATTACGGAGCCGCATTCAACCGCCAGCTTCTCCATGTCGAAACAAATGAACCGGGCGGCGGCGATTTCGGCTGCAGCGCAAACTTCGTTCGCGTCGGCGGTCCCGTCGCCGGGCACGCTCTTTTCCGAGATTGCGAGCTTCCGGTGGGACGATGCGATAAGTGTCGTTCTGTCCGGGGTCACGAAGCCGCGCGCGATGGCGCGTCCGGCTTCCATCATTTCGGCGGCGATCAGGATGTCGACATCGCCAGAGGAGGGAGCGAGGGCAAAGACCGGTTGCGCGGTTCCGGTCCTGGCCATCTCAACGTAGTAGATCGTCGCACCGGTACGCTGTGCCACGCCGGCGACCGAGGTTGCCTGGCATGCGTAGCCTTGCGCCCGGGCGAGGGCTTCTATCCATCTGGTCAAGACTCCACCGCCCTGGCCGCCCACCGCCATGATTGCGAGCTTGATGACGCCGTCAGGGTCCGGTTTGGCCTCCTCCGCCGGAAGGGGCCGCTGCATCGTCATTTCGCACCTTCAAATGAAAGCGACCGGCGTGCCCGACGGCGTTGCAGCCAGCCTATGAGCCGCGCGGCCAGTCCCGCGCGCCAGTGTTCGAAACCGGTCGGATTGTGCACAATGTCGGCGCGGTAGAAGCTTGGACAGAGCACGGCGGCCTCGGCCACCTCGCCGCAATTTCCGCAGCCGACGCATGTCTGGTCGATGTGCGCCACCGGGTCGTCGCGGAGCGGGTCGTCAAGCTTCTTGAGCGACAGCGAAGGGCAGCCCGAGAGTCGGATGCAGGCGTGATCGCCGGTGCAGATGTCTTCATCGACGCCGAAGCGGGGCGTCACGACACGCTTCCCCGCATTGATGGCCTCTTGCTGGAGCGGTTTCTCGCGGCGCTGGCGGTTCAACATGCATTCGGAGGAGGCGATAATGACCTTTGGGCCGTCATAGTCTGTGGTCAGCGCCTCGCGAAAGACCGCGCACATTCGAGGCACGTCGTAGGTGCGGTCGATCACGCGGATCCATTTCACGCCAACGCCACGGACGGCGGCGCTGATCGGGTTGTTCGTGGCCTTGGTTGGGTTGCGGGCACGGCTCGACGGCACGTCCTGTCCGCCTGTGGCTGCAGAATAGTAGTTGTCAACGATCACCGCGACGCTGTCGGCACGGTTGAACACCATGTTGCCAATCGAGGAGGCGAGTCCGTTATGCCAGAACCCGCCATCGCCGATGATGGAGATCGCCCGCCGTTCGCCGCCGGCGTCGAAGGCGGAATTGGACGCCGGGCCGAGGCCGTAGCCCATTGTTGAACCGCCGATCTCGAAGGGCGGAAGTGAAGCGAAGAGATGGCAACCGATATCGCCGGTGATCTGGTGTTCGCCAAGTTCCCGCTGGACGATTTTCAGCGCAGCAAAGATCGGGCGTTCGGGGCAGCCGGTGCAAAATCCGGGCGGGCGGACAGGCACCGTCTTCGAAAGGTCCGGAATTTCGGGTGCAATCCGGTTCGGTGCACGGACCCGGCCGGGCAGCAGGTCGGCGGCGGTTTCGCGAAGGAAGGCGGTGATGCCGTCATGCAGCACCTTGCCGGTGTATTCACCGGCCATCGGCAAGACATCCTTGCCCATCAGGCGGATTCGCACGCCTTCCCGGAAGAGCATGGAGCCAATCGACTGTTCGATGAATTCGGGCTGGCCTTCCTCGACGACCAGGAGCGCGTCCATGCCGTGCGCAAAGTCCAGAATCTCGGCACGCACCAACGGGTAGGTGACATTCAGGACATGGAGCGGCACATCTGTATTGCCGTAGAGGTCGGCAAGGCCCAGCCGTTGCAGCGCCCGTATCACGCCGTTATACATGCCGCCCTGAAGAATGATGCCGACCTTGCCCTGTTCGGGGCCGAAACGTTCGTTCAACGCCTGTGCGGCGATGAAGGCCTCGGCAGCGGGCCAACGGTTTTCGATCTTGTCTTTCTCGTGCGCGTAGGACATCGGCGGCAGCACCACGCGCCGGAAATCCTTTCGCGGTTCTGCCAACGCATCGCGGACGGTCAGTGGTGGCGGGATGTTGTCAGCGGTCTCGAACTGGCCCGTGACATGGCAGGACCGGATCCGCACCATTAGCATCACTGGCGTGCAAGACGCCTCGGAAAGCTCGAACCCCTGTTTTACCGCCCGGACGATCGATGGCAGGTTCGGGCGCGGGTCAAAGAGCCAGAACTGCGACTTCATCGCAAAGGCGTGGCTGCGCTCCTGCATGATCGAGGAACCCTCGCCATAGTCCTCGCCGAGTACGATCAGCGCACCGCCGTTCACTCCCGAAGACGCCAGGTTCGCCAATGCGTCCGACGCGACGTTGACCCCGACAGGGCCCTTGTAGGTCACGGCACCACGAATCGGGTAATGGACTGACGCGGCCAGCATCGCGGTTGCTGCAGCCTCGGAAGCACTGGCCTCGAACCGGACGCCGAGCTCGGCGAGGAGATCCTGCGCGTCGGCCAGCACGTCCATCAGGTGAGAGATCGGTGCGCCCTGATAGCCGCCGACATATCCCACGCCGGACTCCAGCAGCGCCTTCGTGATTGCCAGAATGCCCTCGCCCGTGAAGGTCTCACCGGCACCGAGGCGCAGGTGTTCGACTTCTGTCTTGAACGAGCGCTCGGCCATGCCCCGTCAGGCCTGCGGAACGAGCGCCAGGGCGCGGATCGGCGAACCGGTGCCGTGCTCGATCTTCAGAGGCGCTGCCATCAGGATCGCGCCCTTGGGCGGCAACTGGTCGAGATTTGCGAGCGACGCGAGACCGAAGCAGTTGTCGCGGTGCAGGAAGTTGTGCGCCGGATAGGGGGGCGAGAACTTGCCTGCCATGCCGGCATCGGTGCCGATGCACTGCGCACCCCACCCGACGATGCCCTTGGAAAGCAGGTAGTCGATGCATTCCGTCGTCGGGCCGGGGCTGTGCGATCCGTCTTCATGCGGATCGGGGTCTTCGTTCAAGAAGAACTCCTCGTCATGGGACCGCTTGTCCCAGTCGGTGCGCATTACCACCCATTCGCCCGGATTGATCTCTCCATGCTCCGCCTCCCAGTCCTTGACGTGTTCGGCCGTGAGCAGAAAGTCTGGGTCTCCGGCGGCCTCCTTGGAGCAGTCGATCACGTTAACCGGCGCAACGAGGCGTTGGACGTCGAGCGTGTCGGTATAGCCATCCCTAAAGTCCTTGCCCGAAATCCAGTGATGCGGCGCGTCAAAATGGGTGCCGGAATGCTCTCCCAGCACCATCCAGTTCCAGGCAAAGAACGGCCCGTCGGCATCATATTCGCTGATCTTGTGGATTTCGACCTTGGGCGTGTTCTTGGCGAAGTCCTTCGGCAGGCGCAGGATCGGCGTGTCGGGACCCAGGGTGGCGGTGCAGTCGACGATTCTCACCTGGCCGGACATCAGCATTGCGCCGAGCCGGCCCAAAAGATCTGCGGGATTCATGTCAGTTCCTGTTTGCGGGCCTGTGGCGGCAAAGCGGGACTTGCGGCGTGTCAGCACCGCCTCGGCAATGTCGAAGACAGTGTCGATGGTCTCGGCCGCGGTCATGTTGCCAGGCGAAAGGCGAACGAGCGGTCCGCGGAAATCCACCGAATAGCCTTCGACCCCGAGCGCGCCGACCACGGCGGCAGCCTCCGGCTTGTTCGGAAAGCGCAGCATGACAGAGCCGCCGCGCCTGTCGGCCTCGCGCGGAGAATGCAGCGGCAGGTCAAGATCATCGGCACGCGCGATGATCCTGTCGACGAGACGCCGGTTCCAGGCTGCCATTTCGGCGTGATCCTGGCTTGCGTGCCACTTGAGGGCAGGAAGCGAGGCGATCGCGGCCATCGACCCCGGGGTGCCGCCGTCGAAGCGGCGGATGTCGGGGGCGTACTCGAACTTGTCGATGTCCCAGGAAAACGGGTTGTTCTGCGAAAACCAGCCACGCCCGTCGGGGTCCAGCTCCAGTGCCAGCGACTTGTCGACGTAGAGGATGCCGGCGCCGGGTGTGCCACACATCCATTTCAGGCTGGTCGAGACGACGAAATCAACCTTGGGGTTCATCGCGTCAAAAGGAATGAGCCCCGCAGCCTGGGTGATGTCGACGCCGATCATGCTGCCCATCTCCCGACCATGCGCGACCAACGGCGCCAGATCGGCCCGTGCCGAGGCGGTCGAGGTGACCCAAGTGAGGAGCGCCAGCCCGACATCGCGGTCCCAGCGGGAGACGAAGTCCTCCGCCTCGACCCAGGCCTTGCCCTCGCTCAGCGGCACCGTGTCGAGCGTGAAGCCCATTTTCGGCGCCAGCCCCGCCAGCAGGAAGTGGATTGACGGAAAGCAATCGGCGGCCACCAGCACGCGCTTGCCGCGCAGCATTCCCTCGGGGAGCGACCGCACCAGCTTGTGCATGCCATCGGTTACGCTCTCGCAGGTGGTCGTCGAGCCCTTGGGCACGTTGATGATGCGTCGCCAGAAATCGATGAAGTCCTGCCGTCGCAGCAGCACATAGCCCCATTGCTTGTCATTCGGCGCAGCCCAGACCTCGGCGAACTCGGCAGCGGCTTCGCTGAGTTCCTGCTCCTTGCCCGGGTACATGCCAATCGAGTGGTACAGAAAATACCCGGCGTGCTTGGTGTTCGTGAGCATGTTGCGGATCCGCATAGGCGTGTCGAGGGGCAGGGTAGTCGAATGCCTGGCGGTGGTCCACTTTCGCGTTTGCGAAATAGTCCCTTCTAAATCATACCGGGTTGTCTATAGGTTTCCTGAAGGGCAACAGCGGGATCGGGATATGGGAGGCGATCTGGAGAACGGCGCAAGGTCGGTCCGCATGACGGAGGTCCCCAGGGTCACTGTCCGGCCCGCCCATTCCGTTTCGAGGATCATCAAGGGTGGCTGGCAACTCGCCGGCGACCATGGCGCGTTGAATGCGGATCAGGCAATTGCCGACATGGTCCGATTTGTCGATGCCGGTGTCACCACCTTCGATTGCGCCGATATCTATGCCGGCGTCGAGGAGAAGATCGGCCGGTTTCGCTCTGAACTCGTACGAGCCCGCGGGCGGTTTGCGCTGGACAGCGTCAAGATCCACACAAAATGCGTGCCTGATCGGGACAGCCTGGCAAGGCTCACGTTCCGTGATGTCGAAACGGGGATTGACCGCTCGCTGCTTCGGTTGGGGCTGGATCGGCTGGATCTGGTGCAGTTCCATTGGTGGGACTATGCCGTGCCTGGTCATTTGGAAGCGATGGGGCACCTCGGCACCGTGCGCGACAAGGGCAAGATCAATCTGATCGGTGTCACCAATTTCGATGCCGAACATCTGGCGGAGTTGTGCGACACGGCTGATATCGCGTCTGCCCAAGTGCAATTTTCCCTGCTTGACCGCCGCGCCGCTGGAGACTTCGCCGCGCGCGCAAGACGCAGAGGGGTCAGCATTTTCGCCTACGGCGTTCTGGCGGGCGGGTTCCTGACCGATGCCTGGCTCGGCAGGCCCGATCCCGGATTCGAATTCGAGAACCGCAGCCTGGTCAAGTACCGCCTGATCATCGAGGAGTTCGGCGGCTGGGCGCTGTTTCAGGAACTGCTGTCGGCGCTGCGCGCGGTGGCCGACCGACATGGTGCAGACATCTCCGCCATCGCGCTCCGCGCCACGCTGGACAGTCCGGATGTCGCCGCGGCAATCGTCGGTGCGCGCTATGCCGACCGGCTACCGCAGACCCTCCGCGCCTTCGGAATCGAATTGACGGACCGGGATCGTCGCGAGATCGAGGCGGTCCGAGACCGTTCGACCGGTCCGCAGGGTCCGGTCTACGGGCTGGAGCGTGACGTCACGGGACAGCACGGGCGGATCATGAAATACAACCTCAACAAGGGTGACAACCGGCTGGCCGGTACAGCCCGCCAGGGCCAGGCCGCTTGACCGTGGCTGCGAACACGCTCTTGCAGCTGCGCGGTGTCACAAAGCGATTCGGGGGCTTCACGGCGGTCGACGCGATTTCTTTCGACCTCCCGAGCGGCGTGATCGGCGGGCTGATCGGGCCGAACGGCGCAGGCAAGACGACGCTTTTCAACACCATGGCTGGCTTGATGAGGCCTGATGCCGGTGAGGTGCTTCTGGATGCGGTGCCGATTCAGAACCGTCCGCCGCACCGGATCTTCTCGGAGGGCCTGTCCCGCACGTTCCAGATCCCGCGCCCGTTTCCTGAAATGTCCGTGCTTGAGAACGTCATGCTGGTTCCGCTCGGGCAATCGGGTGAGCGATTCTGGAACAACTGGCTGCGACCCGGAACGGTGGCGCGGGAAGAACGCGCGGCCCGCGCGCGGGCGGACGAGATCATTGACTTCTGCCGATTGACCAGCGTGCGCAACGATCAGGCCGGTACGTTGTCTGGCGGCCAGTTGAAACTGCTGGAGCTTGCGCGCGTTCTCATGGCCGATCCGAAGGTCATCCTTCTTGACGAACCCGCTGCCGGAGTGAACCCTTCACTGATGCTGACGCTGGTCGACCAGATCAAGGCATTGAACCAACGCGGCTACACTTTCCTGATAATCGAGCACAACATGGACGTGGTCATGTCGATCTGTGATCCGATCTTCGTGATGGCGCAGGGACGGCTGCTCTACGAAGGCGATGCCGCGGGCGCACGCCGCGACCCTGCCGTGCTTGACGCCTACCTGGGGGATCTGCCGTGAACGCGCCGCATGTGCTGGAGGCCCGGGACGTGATCGCCGGCTATGCGCCCGATCTGCCGATCCTGCACGGCGTCTCGGCCCATGTGGATGCGGGCGAAGTCGTGTCGATCATCGGCCCGAACGGTGCCGGAAAATCGACCTTGGTCAAGGCGATCGCCGGGCTTGTGCGAGTATCGGCCGGCAATGTTCGGCTTGACGGCCGCGACATCACCGGCGTTGCGGCGCACAAGCTGGCCGCCGAGGGCGTGGGCTACGTTCCACAGACCGGGAATGTCTTTGCAACCTTGACCGTTCGCGAAAATCTCGTAATGGGCGGCGCGCCTCTGGCCAAGGCCGCGGCACTGGAGCGGATCGAGGAAATCTGCGCACTCTATCCGATCCTGAAGGACAGGATGCGAGACAAGGCCGGCTCCCTGTCCGGTGGCCAGCGGCAGATCCTCGCCGTCGCCCGCGCGCTGTTGACCAAGCCGAGACTGATCCTCTTGGACGAGCCGACCGCGAGCCTCTCGCCGAGGGCCGCAGGCGAGCTCTTCGACGTCGTGCGTGGGCTCGCCGAGGACGGGGCCGCGGTGCTGATGGTCGAGCAAAACGCAAAGGCGGCGTTGCGCGTGTCGGACCGGGGCTATGTTCTGGCCGAGGGGCAGAACCGGATCGAGGGGCCGGCTGCCGACCTTCTGGCGGATGAAGGGATCGGCGAGATCTTCCTTGGATTCAGGCGCGACGCCGCAAGCACGGAGGGCGCAGGATGATTCTGCAGCACATCGCGGACGGCATTCTGAGCGGCGCCATCGTCGCACTGGGCGCGATTGGGCTGAGCTTCACGATGAAGATGCTGCGCTTTGCCAATTTCTCGCATTCCGAGTTGCTTACCTGGGGCGCCTACAGCGCCCTTGTCTTCGTGGCGTTCTTTTCCAGTTTCGGCGGGTTCTTCGACCAGACCATCGGACCGTTCTCCTTCGGGCCGGGACTTCTTCTCGCGATGCTCTGCGCCTGTGTCACCACCGCGATCATCGCGCTCCTGCTGCATCGCTTCGTTTTCGGGCGGCTCAGCCGTGCCGCGGGGCACATGACCATGGTCTTTGCCAGCTTCGGCGTGGCGCTGATCCTGCGGCACCTGGTGGTACTGATCTGGGGTTCCGACCCGATATACTATTCCAGGGAACTGCAGTTCGCCATTCTCCTGCCCGGCAATGTCCGCGTGTTGCCCGACCAGGTGTTCTTGCTGGGCCTGACCGTGGTGGTGGTCATCGCGCTGCATCTCTTCATGACCCGCTCGCGCACCGGAATTGCCATGCGCGGCGTTGCCGAAAGCCCGGACCTCGCACGGGCAAGCGGCGTCAACGTCGACCGGATCATCACTTGGGTCTGGGTGATCGGCGCGTCCGGCGCGGCGATCGGCGGCGTGCTTTATGGCATGACCGTGCAGCTGCGGCCGGAGCTTGGATTCAGCCTGATACTGCCGCTCTTCGCCGCCGCGATCCTTGGCGGCACGGGCAGCCTTTACGGCGCTGTGCTGGGCGGGCTGATCGTGGGACTGTCGGAGAACCTTTCGGTCATGATCATCCCCACGACCTACAAGCCCGCGGTTCCGTTCCTGCTGATTCTCGCGATCCTCTATTTTCGGCCCGAGGGCATTTTCGGAGAGCGTTCCACATGATCGGGCTGGTCTCCTACATCGTCTTCTTTCTGATCCTGTCGTTGATCTTCGGAGTCGCCGTGCTCGGGCTCAACCTGCAATGGGGCTTCACCGGGCTCTTCAACGCCGGTGTCGCCGGATTCACCGCGATCGGCGCCTACACGATGGCAATCCTCACGGGCCCGGCCAGGGACGCAGTCTTCGGAGGATTCGAATTGCCCTTTGTCGTGGGACTGATTGGAGCGATGATCGCCTCGGGCATAGGTGCCGTCCTTGTCGGCCTCGCGACGCTGAAGCTCAGGCACGAATACCTCGCTGTCGCCACCTTCGGGATCGCGGTGACCATTCAACTCGTCTGCCTTAACTGGGAGTACCTAACCGGCGGCACGCTCGGCCTTATCGGCATTCCGAACCCGTCCAAGGCCTGGGCCGACGGACCGTTGGCACAGAACGCACTCTATCTGCTCGTGGTCGTGGTCGTGGTCGGGCTGACCTTCGCCGCCCTGGAGCGGATCGTGAAGTCGCCGTGGGGCCGAATGCTGAAAGCGGTCCGGGAGGACGATGTCGCCGCCGCAAGCCTGGGCAAGTCGCCGGAGCGGGTGCGCCTTGAGGCCTTTGTGCTCGGTTGCATGATCATGGGACTCTCGGGCGCTCTCTACGTCTCCTTCATCGGCTACGTAAGCCCTTGGGACTTCCTGCCGATCGTGACGTTTCAGATCTGGACCATGCTGATCGTTGGCGGTAGCGCCAACAACCGCGGGGCGCTTTTGGGCGCACTGATCGTCTGGGGCGTCTGGACCATGAGCGGCTTCGTCATATCGCGTGTGGTGCCGTCAGAGATCCAGGCCCAAGGCGGCGCAATGCAAGCCGTATTGATCGGAGTGATTCTGGTCGCTATGTTGCTGATCCGCCCGCGCGGCCTGATCGGGGAGGAACTGCACGTTTCGCGCCACGCAAGGTCGTGAAGGTGGACAAGGCCGCGAATACAAGGTTTGATCGGTGGTGCCAAGAATAGAAGTCGCCCGAGGCGGCACATCTGGCCGGTGCCAAAGCCCGGCTCATACAAATGGAGGTGCGCATGTTGCACAAATTCGGATCGGCGGCCATTGTCGCCGCACTTATCGGGATCGGTTCCGCAGCCCAAGCCGCTGACTGCCCGATCAAGCTCGGCGCAATCTTGCCGGTAAGCGGCCCGATGGGCCAAGTTGGCGAGCGGATCGCCGAAACCGGTCTCTTTGCGGTCGAACAATTCAACGAGGCCGGCGGTGTCTTGGGCTGTCCGGTGGAATACGTGTTGCGCGACACTCAGGGCCAGTCGACCGTTGGCGTGGACGCAGCGAAGAGCCTCGTCGACCTCGACGGCGTGCAGGCCCTGATCGGCGCCGTGTCCTCGGGCGTCAGCCTTCCGGTCCTGACATCGGTCGCCGTACCGTCCAAGGTCGTGCAGGTGTCCTGCTGCTCGTCGTCCGAGAGCTTCACGGCGCTCGCCGAAGAGGGCAAGACGGATGGCTATTGGTTCCGCACCTACGCCACCAATCGCAGCCAGTCCGCCATTGGCGCAAAGCTGACCGTCGACAGCGGTTTCAAGAAGACCGCGGTGATTTACGTCAACACCGATTTCGGTGTCGGGCTGGCCAATCGCTTCGAGCAGGATATCGCCAAGCTCGGCGGTTCGATCACCTCGATGGTGGCCTATAACGAGAGCCAGCAAAGCTATCGCGCGGAGGTCACCAAGGCGTTGGAGGGCAATCCGGATTCGCTCTACCTCGTGGCATTTCCGGTGGACGGCGCCACGATCACGCGCGAATGGCTGGCCCTTGGCGGTACCGACAACCTGATCGTGAACAACTCGCTGCGTTCGGACGACTACTTTCAGGCCGTGGGCTCGAAGTTCCTGCAGAACCTGCAGGGTTACGACAGCGCCCAGCCGCGCCTGCCCTCGGTCGATTCGTTCAACGAGATGTTCGAGGCAAGGTTTGACAGCCCGCCGAACGGCCCTGGCCTGCATTCCGTCTTTGATGCGGTGACGGTGGTTCTCCTGGCAATGGAAGCTGCCGGCGAAATCACCGGCGAAGGCATTCGCGACAACATTCGTCTTGTCACGTCGCCCGACGGGGCCGAGGTCTATCCCGGCCCGGAGGGCATCGCGCGCGCCAAGGAACTCTTGGCCGAAGGCAAGGCGATCCGCTACGTCGGTGCCACCGGTGCCTTGGCTTTCGACGAGAACGGCGATGTGCAGGCGCCGAAGATGACATGGAGGCTCGACGGCGACGCGAATGTCGAAACCGGTTATCTGAGCACTGCGGAGGTTGCCGAGCTGATCAAGATGCTCGACGAGTAGTCAACCGACATGATTGGGGGGCGTTGCGGCTCCCCCCTTTTCCTGAATTGGGAGGGCGCGATGGCTGGCAAGCGCAGCCATGTGTTCAGCGGGTCGGTCTATGAAGAAATGGCCGGGTATGCCCGCGCCGTCGTGGTAAACGACCGGATTTTCGTATCAGGCACCGTTGGCGTCGATTTCGCGACCGGCGAGTTGGCCGAGGGAACGGAGGCGCAAGCCGCCACGGCGCTCGATACCATCGAGACTGCGTTGGTCGAGGCAGGCTCCGGCTTGCACGACGTTGTGCGGGTGCGCGTCTATTTGACGGACCCGGATGACGTTGCGGCGGTCGCGGCCATTCTGAAGCACCGCATCGGCTTTACCCGCCCGGCAAACACCACGGTTTGCGCGCCGCTTGTCGTGCCGGGCGCGCGGGTGGAGATCGAGGTCGAGGCGATCCGCGGTTCGGGCACGCCCGCATGAGCTGCGACACGGCCTTCGTTCGTGTCAAGCGTTCGGCGGACGAGGTCTTCGCGTTCATGGCGGATCCGGCGAACTTGAGCCTCTGGTCGTTTGGTACGTGGCGCACCGAGGTTGACGACATGGGGCTGGTGCGCGGCACCTCGATCAGGGACGGCGCGGTGATCTATGTGCGGATCGAAGCCCATCAGGAGCAGCGGCTGATCGACTACCATTTGGGCGCGGCGCCCGGAACTCTTGCACCGCGCATCTTCGGGCGGGTGACGTCCGAGGACGTCTTCGGCGACGGTCAGGGCGCCGGGCTCGCCTTGACGGCCCTTCGCGCCGCCGAAATGGACGATGCGAGATGGTACAGCCTGATCGCCACTCATCGGGTCGAACTGGACATCGTCAAGTCGGCGCTGGAGACCGGCCATGACCATCGCGCCGCCTGAACGGGTCCGCCTGACCGAAGAATTGACCATCAGCCGCATCCTGACCGGTCTTTGGCAAGTCGCGGATATGGAGCGCGACGGCACCGACCTGGATCCAGACACGGTCGCCGACCATCTTGCTGACTTTGTCGAGAGCGGCTTTGACACGTTCGACATGGCGGATCACTACGGCAGCGCCGAGATCATCGCCTCGCGTCTCCTGCGGCGCCGCCCCAACGCGCTGGCCTTCACCAAATGGTGCCCTCCGCCCGGACCGATGACGTCGGACATCGTGCGCACCGGTGTGCAGGAAAGGCTGGACCGGCTCGGGGTCGCGCGCGTCGACCTCCTGCAATTCCACTGGTGGAGCTTCGCGCATCCGGCATGGCTCGACGCGCTGCATGAACTCGCGACGTTACGCGAGGAGGGGTTGATCCGCGAGATCGGCGTGACCAATTTCGACGCGGCGCATCTGCATCTTGCGCTGGCCGACGGCGTGCCGGTCCGGACCAACCAAGTCGTCTGCTCGCTGCTGGACCGCCGCTTCACCGGGCAACTGGCGGAGACCTGCGCGCGCCACGGGGTGCACTTGCTAGCCTATGGCTCTGTCTGCGGCGGGTTCTTGTCCGAGAGGTGGCTGGGCCTGCCAGAACCAGCGGACATCCCCGACTGGAGCAAGATGAAATACCGCCGCTTCATCGAAGCTGTCGGCGGATGGGAGGCCTATCAAGCGATCCTAGTCGCCGCCGCCGGGATTGCGGCGAAGCACGGCGTCTCGGTGACAAACGTGGCCACGCGCTGGGTCCTGGAACAATCCCATGTCGCCGGCGTCATCATCGGCGTGCGGCCCGGCGAACGCGATCACCGTGCGGACAACGCTCAGCTCTTCGGATTTTCCCTCGACGAGGAGGACCACGCAGTCCTGGCCCGGGCCTTCGTCGACATCGCCCCGATCCCCGGCGATTGCGGCGACGAATATCGTACGCCTCCCTTCCTAACCGCCAGCGGTGACCTTAGCCATCACCTGGACACCATCGCCGCAGCCTATGACACCGACACCGTGCCGGGGCGTCCCGAACTGCGTCGTGCGCTGTCCGGCAGCAAATGGGAAGCCATAGCCGGTTACTGCCGTGCCCGGCGCATCGGCGACCGCATTCTGGTTTCAGGGACCACGGCGACGGCGGGGGCCGACCGCGTTGTCGCGCCGGGCGACGCGGCTGCACAGACGACTTACGTCATCGACAAGATCATCGGCGCCGTCAGCGCCCTCGGCGGAACGGTTGAAGACATCGCGCGCACCCGCATCTATCTGACGGACATCGCGGACACCGAAGCTGTCAGCACAGCCCACGGTCGCGTTTTCGGCACTTTGAAGCCTGCCAACACCTTGATCGCGGTCGACGATCTGGCCGGAGACTACCTGGTCGAAATCGAGGCCGAAGCGATCATCGGTGCCTAGCCGTCCCTCTCCCAATAGGGCGTCGAACGCGCTTCCGGCAGTCCGGTCGTCTCCGCGTGAGAGAACCGTCGCTTGCCGATCCGCGTGATGCGGAACCGCCCGCCGCAATGCGGATCCGGACAGGCGACTTCGGCGTCCGTCGACATCCAGTCGTTCGGGTCGGTTTCACGCTGCTTGGCAGGTAAGAGCGGCAGCACCGCTGCGAGCGCATACATCGATATCTTCTGCCCCTTGGCGAAGACAAGGTTCTCTCCCTCGACGGTGAAGAATTCGCCTTCGATGTGTCGGCAGACCGGCTGCCGGCCATCCAGAATGACCTCGACCTTCAGGTCATGGAGAGTGAATTCGTCGTCGTGTTCCAAACTGGAATACCCCTCGTTGAGTCTTGCCGGAATTCCCGGAAGTGCCCCGGTATCCCGAAGTTGAACACATGGTGTCGACGGATTTCAATTGGCAGGGCACATTTCCGCTGTGCCGATCCATGCCTCAGAGATCCATGATGCACGTTTGCCGCCGACCGTCATTCAAGAAACTCAGTCGCAGTGCCGGGCAATTTCAGCCCTGAAATGGTCGCTCGAAACGCTCACTTGGAAGACCGGGTCGCGCGCGGCACTTTGTGGTCCGGGCTCGCACCGAGAGCTTTCCGTGCCGTCGAGCGATCTTTCAGGCAGGAATGCTTCACCTCCCAACCGATCATGCCGGATGACCGGAACACCGCGCTCGATCAGTGCTGGGTCACTTGGCTGAGCCGGGCACGGTCGTGCGGCGCGGTGTAGTCCACATCCGGCCCCATCGGAACGATCCGGGTCGGGTTTATCTTTCCGTGGCTGCCGTAGTAGTGTTTCTTGATGTGCAGCATGTCCACCGTCTCAGCAACGCCCGGATGCTGGTAGAGATCCCGGACATAGCCGGATAGATTGGGATAGTCCGCGATCCTGCGAAGATTGCACTTGAAGTGCCCGAAATAGACGGGATCGAAACGGACAAGCGTGGGGAAAAGGCGCCAGTCCGCTTCCGTCACCGCGCTGCCCGTGATGTATCTTTGCGAGCCAAGCCGGCCTTCCAGCCAGTCAAGCGTCCCGAAGAGGGGAACGACCGCCTCTTCGTACGCGTCCTGCGTCGTCGCAAAGCCGGCCTTATAGACACCGTTGTTGACCGTGCCGTAGATTCGGTCGTTGATCTCGTCGATTTCGGACCTGAGGGCCTCCGGATAGTAGTCTCCGGGCTGCGCGCCGACCTCGTCGAAGGCCGAATTGAACATCCGGATGATCTCGGATGACTCGTTGGAGGCGATGGTCCTTGCCTCCTTGTCCCAAAGTGCAGGCACGGTCACGCGCCCCGAATACCTTGGGTCTGCTGTCGTGTAGACTTCATGCAGAAGTTTGGCGCCGTTGA
Source organism: Silicimonas sp. (assembly GCA_022824315.1). GTDB lineage: Bacteria > Pseudomonadota > Alphaproteobacteria > Rhodobacterales > Rhodobacteraceae > JAJEFO01. The sequence goes on along the minus strand of JAJEAC010000145.1, from coordinate 809 downwards.
CGGTGTCGGGGGTCGATCCGTCTTCAGGCGTGAAAGTCCAGCCTTGGTCGCCCATGAACCAGTGCACGACCGAAACCGAGATAATGTTCTCAAGACCCTTCAACGCCCTGAAGATGAGCGTTCGATGCGCCCAAGGGCAGGCAAGCGACACGTAAAGGTGATAGCGGCTGGGCTCGGCCTTGAACCCGCCTTCACCACTCGGACCGGCGGATCCGTCCACCGTGATCCAATTGCGAAACTGGGAGTCCTTTCGGACGAAGCGGCCCTCGCTCGCTCCGGTGTCGTACCACTGATCAACCCACTTTCCGTCTTGCAGAAATCCCATGCTCTCGCTCCCTAGGCTTCAAGGGCCGTGTGCCTGCATTTGGAAGCATCTTCAAGGTTGTCGGACAAGTCACAGATCAAACGGACTCGGGTTCGCGTGGGGCAGGCCGGTGGTTCAAATGTGTTCGCTTCCGTCGGAATTCGAGACAGACACTCCCGTCGGAGTCACGGCATCAGACTTGTTGCCTCCCGTTGCGCCGTCGGCGGAAGGGCAGCCAACGAACTTTGGGACCGCATGTCCTTTGTCAGCACGGAATCTGCAGATGAACGCCGATGGGCAGAAGGTGCTGCCCCATGATCGAGCAACCAACGCAACATGCAGGCTCGAACAATCCGGGAACATTGCGCAGGCTTCGTCACGTGGATGGCAGCGACGCGTCAGTCGGGACGCGTGAAGGCCACGACGCAATCCATGCCGCACCGGATGCAAGGAGGACGCCATGAACGACATGAGCGGATGCCCGGAGGGCCTTGCAGGGCCCGGG